>JAGBUD010000011.1 GCA_017630995.1 Clostridia bacterium | reverse complement strand
GTGCTTGCAGGACTTGAGTACGTGCTTGCGTATAACGCAACGGCAAACGGACATTCGTGTCTTCCTTGGGAAAAGCTTTCTGCCGCCGCAGCGCAGCTGCTATCAATTTCCGAGGAGCAGATTTCGGATATGCTCGCCGCGTTCATTTCGGACGAAAAGCTTTCGCTCTATACCATGGCAAGTGAAAGGTTCGTTATGGCAAATTCGGTTGCCGATGATGAAAAATACATCGCAAAGCGAATTGCACAAATGCAAACGCAGATAAATCATATAAACGTAACGGATATATATGCTCTTATAGAGAGCGTAGAAGCAAAGTATTCGATAAGATATGCCCAGCTTCAAAAGGAGGCTCTCTTTGAGGCGATAAGCGGAAGCTTGCTCGTTTTAACGGGCGGTCCGGGAACGGGAAAAACAACTGTTGTTAAGGGGCTTATATCCATATTTACGAGCCTTGGCTTAAAATGCGTGCTTGCCGCCCCCACCGGACGCGCGGCAAAAAGGTTGAGCGAGGCAACGGGTCAAGAAGCAAAAACGATTCACAGACTTCTTGAAATGGATCGAGGACTTGACGGAAGAGCGCATTTTAACAGGGATGAAAGAAATCCTCTTTCCGAAAGCGTGATTATTGTTGATGAAATCTCAATGATAGATCTCGCGCTTGCCGCATCTCTTTTTCGCGCAATAAAGCGTGGAGCTCGCCTAATTCTCATAGGCGATGCAGATCAGCTGCCAAGTGTTGGCGCAGGAAACGTTCTTGACGATATAATTTCCTCCGAAAAGATAAAAACGATTGCGCTGACGCAAATTTTTCGTCAGTCGGGCGAGAGCTTGATTGTCACCAATGCGCATAAAATAAATGAAGGCGAGTCCCCCATATTGAACGATACTAAAAATGACTTTTTCTTTCTGAACAGAGAAAATGAGAGGGATATAGCAAACACTGTTGCCGACCTGGTTCTTGAGCGCTTGCCTAAAAAGTACGGCGATAGAATTCGAGAGGGAATACAGATAATAACACCCTCGAAAAAGGGTTATGGCGGCGTTAACGTTTTAAATCAGGTCTTGCAGGAGAGAATTAATCCACCGCTTAAATTCAAAAAAGAAATAAAACACGGTGATATAATTTTCCGCGAGAACGATAAGGTGATGCAAATCACCAATAACTACGATATAGAGTGGGAGAAAAACAGTGTCGTGGGTATGGGAGTTTTCAACGGCGATATAGGATATATCGAAAAGATTGACCTCGAACGCGAGGAAATGAAAATACGCTTTGACGATAGAGTTGCAACGTATTCTTTCGATTTGTGCGACGAGATTGATCTTGCCTACGCAATAACGGTGCATAAAAGCCAAGGCAGCGAATATCCGGTGGTTATTCTTCCAATGTATTATTGTCCGCCAATGCTGATGACAAGAAATCTTCTTTATACCGCAGTAACCCGAGCAAAGCAAATGGTTATTATGGTGGGAAGATCGGACGTTCCGCGTAAAATGGTGGAAAATAATAGGGAAGTAATGAGATACACAACGCTTGCTGAAAGAATAAAGAGCAGCTGATAACTAAAAAACTTTTTAACCATTTATTTAAAATACTTGAATTTCACACTAAAATGTGTTACAATGAAAAATAAGACTGTAGGAAGGAGCGATGTATGGTCACAAAAATCGGTGTGGATCTTGGTTATGCCAATATAACACTATCAAATGCTATAGCCGATATATACCGCGAACCGTCAGTTATTTTAGTCGATAAGAACACGCGTCGCATTCTTGCTATAGGCGCAAAGGCTGCTTTGTACGAGGATTCCTCCGAAAGCACGGAGCAAGGAATATTAGTTCGCCCGTTTAAAAACGGATTGCTTTATTCTGCCGAGTTAACCAAGGAGATTGTCGGCGAGATAATTTCTTCGGTGCAAACCAACGATAAAATAAGATGTCTTATAAGCTTGCCGTCGGATATGCTTGCAAAGCAAGAGTCTGAAATATTCGATATGCTTGAAGCGGCGGGGTGCAGTGAATGTTATTCGGTTAAGCGTCCAGTTGCGGCTCTCGTTGGTGCGGGATATGCACCAACGATAAGCGTCATATCCGTCAATATCGGTGCAAGCTCAACCGAGATTGCCGTGTTGCATAAGGGCGATGTTATAATCTCCGAGCGCGCGCAAGTCGGTGGTGAGGACTTTGACCGAGCAATCAAGGAGCATATCTTGGAGCAAGGTGAGATGAACGTTTCGCTCCTTGTTGCAAGAACGATAAAGGAAAGGCTCGGCGCAGTTTGGCAGGGTAGGGAATCGGAAAGCATTGACATTGAGGGAACCCTATCGCTTACAGGCGGAAAGGTCAAAATGTCAATATCCACGGAGGACGTTGTCGGTGTATTTGAAAAGCCGCTTCAAAAGTTTTTGATGGCAGTAGCTTCCGTCATAAAGAGAATACCCATTGATTGTGTTAACGATATATTCGATAACGGTATCGTTCTCACAGGCGGCGGAGCAGAGCTTTTCGGAATAGAAACGATGCTCGAAAAGGTTATCGGTATTTCGGTCACAAAGCCCGCAAATGCAATAGACTGCGTTGCTAAAGGACTTTCTCGAATACATACCTTTATACCCTTAAAGAACAAGATGTCAAATAAAAATATTACCGATCATCTTTCGAAGTTTTACGAAACAAAAAAGAATCAGAAATAAATTTGTTTTAGCTTTGCGCTCACCTTGCAAAGCAGAAAGGATATATATGAAGAAGAACGGATTGTTTGCAAAAATAATGGCGGGTTCTCTTGCGCTTCTTATAGTCGCAGGAGTTGTACTTATGGTTGTTGCATACATAGTTGCTTAACTTGTAATTTCGAAAATAAGGGCTTGAAGATGCAGATTCTTCAAGCCCTTGTTTTTTTATAGCTTTAGGAAAGGGAAGAGTGTGGAGAAAAAGCAAAAATACACTTTTTCGATTTGAGTATTTTTGTCGGTGGATATGCGTTGAAAGCAAGTTTTCCGGATGTGGAGAAATGTGGAAAACTTTTTATGAGCCTAAAATCGTGTGGAAAAATCAGCGATAAAATCTACACAATTCCGATATTTTGGTGAAAAAGGTGGATAAAAAACCCGATTTTACTCATTTTTGACGAAAAAGGCAATAACGGAAAAATGTATTTTTCAAAAAACGGAAAAACGTATTTTTATATAAAAGCAGAAAAAGACCGATTCGGATTTCCGTTTCGGTCTTTTTTGAGTAGTTATTTACTTGATTCTTTTGATGCATTCAAACATATCCTTGTATGCGTTGATGTCATCGTCAGCGGTCTTTCTTGAGGGGATTTTTGTAACGAAAGCGGGGTTTGCGGGCTCGGTGGGAGCGGGCTGGGAAACCACGGTTTCGGGTGCGGAAATTTCTTCGTTTTCTTCCTCAAGTGTAGCTTCAGCTTCTTCTGCCACGGGAGCAACATCGTTTTTTTCGGGAGCCTTAACTTGAGTAGTTTCCGCGCTTGCCGCAGCTTTCGTTTCAGCGATATTTACGCTCTTAACCTGATCGAATCCCGTAGCGATTATGGTGACTCTCATTTCGTCCTCAAGGTTGGGATCGAATGCTGCGCCCCAAATTATATTTGCGTCTGGGTGAGCTTCATCGTATATCATTTGTGATGCCGCTTCGATTTCATCGAGCTGTATGTTTTCG
>JAGBUD010000110.1 GCA_017630995.1 Clostridia bacterium | reverse complement strand
CCGAAACGTCACCCTTGCCCTCTTTTTGAAACCTTGTACGAGGAGCAACGTAGACCTCACAGCCTCTAATCGGTTTAATACCCTTGCTTTTTAACGCATTATAGAATTCGACCGCGCCGTACATGACACCGTGGTCGGTTATCGCAACTGCGGATTGCCCAAGCTCTATTGCCTTATCAGCGATTTCGGAGATTCTTGTCGCTCCGTCAAGCAAGCTATATTCAGTATGCAAATGAAGATGAACAAAATCTCCCATGGTTATCCTTTCTTATTTCTTTTCCGATAATAAAAGCTCGGAAAATTCCATAATTTTAGTTAATCTGTGTGAAAGCCCCGATTTCGAAATAGGTGGTGAAAAAAGCTTTGAAAGTTGGGCAAGAGATAGGCTTTCGTTTTCAATTCTCAACCTTGCCGTATATTCAAGCTCGTCAGGAAGATTTGAAAGGAGATTCCTTTCCATAAGTGCCCGTATCGCCTCTATCTGCTTTGCAGACGCCGTGACGGATCTGCCTATATTATTTGTTTCGCAATTTACAATTCTGTTCGTGTTATTTAAAAACTCGCGCTCTATCTGCGTGTTTGCAATATCAAACATAGCTCCCGTCATACCGACAAAGCCGCAGAAATCCTCTATTTCCCCTGCGCGTCTAAAGTATAGCGACGAATTTCCAAGACGGCTTGTCACTCTTGGATTTAGTCCGTTTTCAAGAAGCTCGTCATATATTCTTTGGATATTGAACTTAGGTGAAAGCTCCAAAAAATATTGATTTGCGGGATCAGAAAACTTGCCGCACGCAAAGAACACTCCTTTGAAAAACGAGGAGGTGCAAGACGGGCATTTTTGCTGATAAAGCGCCGCTCCGTCAGCTATACTCCTCATATATTTTGATGCCGACTTGCTATCAAATGCCGCAAGCTTCAGTCTGCCACCGTTTTTATTTTTCTCTCGTACAAGCAGCTTTCCGTAAAATTCGGTGACAAGCTTTTCGACAAAGTCAATAAACTCGTCTTTTTCAAGAGAAACATATATTTTATCACCGCAAAGCTCCGCCTTTGAGGACAAAATTCCACAAAGGAACGCCTTACGGCAACAAGAATTCTTCTGCTGTTCTTCTATAATTTGCTTTTTTTGTTCTATCGAAAAAGACATATCTATCCCCAATATTCAATCTAAATATTCAACCTCTAGCTCAAGCTCTTTTCCAAAGCGCGCATATATCTCGCGTTTTACGATTTCGGCTAAATCCTTAAAATCTTGCACGCTTCCGCCATCGTTAACGAAAAATCCCGCGTGCTTTTCCGAAACTCTTACACCACCGACTCGCATTCCCTTTAGCCCCGCCTTGTCTATCAAATAAGACGGTGAAAAATCGCTCCCGCGCTTAAAAACACTACCAAGGCTCTTTTGTGCCACGGGTTGCGATGCGGCTCGTTTTTTCTTTATTTTCTCTATCTGCGCAAAAACTTCTTCCTTTGAGCTTGACTCTAGCAAAAACCGTGCTTCAAGAAGAATTGCCCCCTCGGATTTCAGCGATGAGCCGCGATAATAAAAAGATGCGTCACCTTTTGAAACAACCCTTTCGTTTAGGCTTTTTAAATCAAGCACTCTCAAATCAAAGAGAAAATCGGAGGCAGAAGCACCGTATGCACCCGCGTTTTGCAAAACCATAGCACCGACCGTGCCCGGAATGCCGACAAGCCTTTCGTATCCCGAAAGCCCCTGCTTTGCCGCTTTAGCTATTAAACGCGAAAAGAGCGCACCGCATTCCGCAAAAACGAAATTGCCGTCGATAGAAATTCTTGTTATTTTCCTTGTGCTTACAAAAACCGTTTTGCTCACGTATGACGGTGGTAAAACGTTGCTCATATTTCCCAAAACCCGAAAGCCGATATCGTTTCCTTGAAGAAATCTTATCAAACCGGCAAGCTTTTCGGTTGAATTTGGAAAAATCATAATATCGCAATTTTCGCCGAGCGAAACAGTACTGTATTTCGCTAATGAAGCATTCCTTTTGTATTCAACGTCCCGATTAATAAGATAATCAATCAAACCGTTCATTCGCACCTGCTTTTATTAGTATAATTTTCTTTCGTTAAGCATATCAACGGCGGCTCTGCGCTGCGATTCGGTTACGTTTATACCGCCAAGTATTCTTGAAAGCTCGGAAATTCTACCATCTTCCGAAAGAAGCTCAAGCTCTGTTTCGGTTTTATCACCAACTGTTCTCTTTCTAATCAAGAGATGACAATCGGCAAGAGAGGCAATCTGCGCGCTGTGTGTAACGCAGAAAATCTGCGTTTTCTTTGAAAGCTGAAGCAGCTTTATGCCGATTTTTCTTGCGGTTTTTCCCGAAACACCCGCATCTATCTCGTCAAATACAACGGTAGACGTGCCGTCGCGATTGGCTATTACCGATTTAAGCGCAAGCATAATTCTTGCAAGCTCACCGCCCGAAGCTATTTTCGAAAGCGGTTGCGGCTCTGCACCGCGGTTTGCGCTGATATAAAATTCAACGCTGTCCTCTCCGTCGGAATAAAGGACGGTTCTTCCGTCGTTTTTCTCCACCTTAATGTCCGCATAAAAAACAACGCTCGGCATATCGAGAAATTCGAGAGTTTCCTTGACGGAATGCGATATTTCCTCTGCGGATTTTTCTCTTATAGAGTGGAGCTTTTCTGCAATATCAAGAGCCGCTCTATAGAGTTCGTTCTCTTGTTTTTCAAGCTTTTTGAGAACGTCGTCAGAATTTTTCAAGGTTTCAAGCTCTGAAGCCGACTTTTCTCTGAATTCAAGCACGTCGGCAATCGTCAATCCGTACTTGCGCTTAATTTTCGAAATTTTATCAAGACGAGATTCGATTTTGTTAAGAGATTCCGTGGGATCCGAATCCATATCCTCGGCAACCGCATAAACCTCTTCGGCAATATCGTCAATCTTGTATTTAAACTCGCGCAAGGTTTCTGCATATTCCTCAAATTCCGCAACGACGTCCGATATTTGAGAAAGCGCTTGCGCACTTTTTTCAAGTAGAAGCGATATGCTTCCCTTTTCGCTTCCCTT
>JAGBUD010000109.1 GCA_017630995.1 Clostridia bacterium | reverse complement strand
GCGATCTTGTACATATTGGGGATCATAAGAAGAAGTCCCTGAGATGCGGTGTAGGTGGTGGTGAGAGCGCCAGATGCAAGAGAACCGTGAACTGCACCTGCTGCACCTGCTTCAGACTGCATTTCAACAACCTTTACGTTGGTGCCGAAAATGTTCTTTGCAGGCTCACCGAAGATGTTTTTGTTGGACGCCGACCAAGTGTCGGTAACCTCAGCCATGTTGGATGAGGGGGTGATAGGGTAGATGGCAGCTACTTCCGTAAACGCGTAAGACACGTGAGCGGCAGCGGTGTTACCATCCATAGAAATTTTCTTTCTTTCTATCATTGGTGTTTCCTCCATATATAATATTTTTATTTTATTTTTGACCTTTGCTTTACCAAATCAGTATTATAACACATTTTTTCGAAAAAGTAAATACCTCACGCATAAAATTATATAATTTTATCTGCAAATTAAATCAAGAGCGTCAATATGAATATTCCCGCAAACAAAATCCACACACCGCCCGCAACGGCAAATGCATACCAGCGGCGCTCTCCCTTATGCTTTTTGCTGCGAGGAATAAGGAAACCTAAAACCACAACCGCCGCGGGAACGGCAAAGCCGAGGATTGCAACTCCAACCCAAAAGCATATCATTCCGACCGTTCCGCCGATACCGTCTAATATACTTCCAACCTCATAACTGGGCTCTACCTCATAGGTTGTGTAATACTGACGGTAAGAAAGATTCTCCTTCGTTATTTCGTATGCACTCAATGCTTCGCCCCGAAGTCTTTGAAGAGGAACACTGCCCGAGCGGTAAGAAAGCGTGCCCTCTGCCGTGAAGTTAGAGTTATCAAGGTGAGAATAATTGAGATAATGAACGCTGCCGTCCGCAAAAACGAAAATCATACCGATTTCCGTTGCAAAGGAATCGCTCGCGTCGTGTGCGGTAACGCAATACTTTTCAAGTGAGGAAAGCGTCGTTACGTCGTAATTCTGACGCTCGTTTTCGCTTAATACAAAGCTGAACAGCTTTTCCTCGGCTACGCTCTCATAGCTCATTTCCTCCATCCTTATTCTTATTTTTCCGTATCTTCCTTCAATAAAATCCGTGATAGCAAGTATTTCGTCGTCACTTGCATAAATAAGCGTTTCCTGCGACGTGAATACGCGGTAGATATCCTTTCCTATACCGGCACCGTAAACGTATGCCTCCCGCTCCTCGTTTGGAAGCTCAACCGTGTTTTCAAAGCAGTGGACACTTCTGAAATCCGTGTAAAATCCGTAAGGAAGCGTTATTCTCTTGTACGCGCCGCTCTTCAAGGAGCCGATTCCCGAATAAAGAGTTTCCAAATCCTCCGAGAGCGCCCACTGGCGCAGATACAAATCATCATCGCCGTCAGCGAATGCAAAAACCGAAAGTGCGCTTGCGAAAACGAATACGAGAAGCAAAGCGGATATAAGCTTTTTGACGTTTATTCTTAACTTTTTCATATCGCACCTCCTATGGCAAATTGAGCTTTCGCTCCATCATATTGAGCGTTGCAAAATAGAGCGACATAGCGACTATCGCCGTTGCAGCCGCCGTTATAACGAGCAAGGATAAAATGTTGATATTTCCGTCAACAACTCCCGAATCAAGCATATATTCAACGTAGGTTGGAAGCATAAAAATCGGAATAACGGTTCCGATAATCTGAGCCACAACCGAAATCGCCGTTGAAATAGCGTAATAAATTCCGACACCGACGAGAAGCTTGCACTTATTGACGATAACCGCACCGACGGTTATGCAAAATTCCGCCAGCGAAACAGAAAAGAACTCGATACAAGCAAAAAGCAAGACTAACACAATGATATACGCCGCCGCCCAGAAGAATCCTCCGTCCGTGGTGAGAGCCTCCCAAATATAACCAAGCGGCTCGCGGTATACCCCAAGATTTAAAAGTCCGTCTCCGCCCGTTGGGGGCGCTATCACGAAATAAAGGATTGAGCTTACCGCCACCAGAATGAAGTGCAGAGTTTCCCAAAAGAACGAATTAATCGTTTTGGAAAGCAACAGCTCGCTTCTCTTCACGGGAAGCGTAAAGGTCAAATACCCCTGATCCGTGTAAAGATTTTTGAAGAATCTAACGTGAACAAGAATGGTTGTTACGATAAGCGACGAGGAAACGATAAGAAAGCTTCCCAAAAAGAGAAGCATGGCAAACACCGCAAATAACAAATACACTCCCTCGTTCTCAACCGCCTGGTTTTTCTCAAGAAAATCCGTTATCTCGGTGAAAACTCGAAGCGCAATCGCGCCAAAAAACGTCACTGCGGGCACCGCGATGGCAACGAGCCACCAAATGCGCTTTATGCTGCCAAAGTCATATTTCAAAAGCTTTTTAATCATTTGAACACCTCCAAGAAGAGCTGATTTAGCGATTTACCCTCGCGCTCTCTTACCTCGTCACAGTTGCCGCAAAGCTTTATGCTTCCGCCGCGACCGAGGAATATAAACTCGTCAAGCACGGGCTCTATATCGTATATGAGGTGAGTTGTGATTATAACTGCCGCCTCGGGATTATAGGCGGAGATTATCGTGCGCAAAATATAATCTCTCGCCGCGGGATCAACACCCGCAATCGGCTCGTCGAGAAGATAGAGCTTTGCGCGCCTTGACATAACCATAACGAGCTGAACCTTCTCTTTCATTCCCTTGGATAGCTCGGAGAGCTTCTGCGACTCACATATTCCGAGGTCGGAGAGCATACGGTGCGCTATTTCCGAATCAAAATCAGAATAAAAGTCAAGAAAATAGGCTATCAGCTCCGAAACCTTCATATTCGAATCGAAATAGGTGCGCTCTGGGAGATATGAAACGAGCGAATTAGTCCTTTCGCTCCTCGGCTGACCCGCAATCTCGATTTCGCCCTCATCGGGAACGAGAAGACCGCAAACAAGCTTTATCAAGGTCGACTTGCCGCAGCCGTTAGGCCCGAGAAGACCGTAAATTCTTCCACCGTTGACCAAAAAATCAAAGTTTTTGAAAACCTGCGCGCCGCCCTTATACTTTTTTGAAAGCCCCTTGCATTTTAACACGGGAGTGCGAACGTCATTATTCTCCATCTTTTTTCCTCCTTAAATATTCTATCAGCTCGTCGATTGTAATTCCCTCACTGTCTGCCATTTCGACGAACCATTTTATTGTTTTTGCCCTTTGCTGCTCGCGCATTTTTGCGATAAGCTCGGTATCCTCTGTGACGAATATGCCGACTGTGTTTTTCGAATAAATCAGCCCGTCGTCCTCAAGCAATGAAAGCGCGCGCTGCACCGTGTTCGGATTAACAGAAGCATCGAACGCGAGCTGGCGCACAGAGGGAAGCTGCTCGCCCGCCGCATAATTTCCCTTTAGAATTTCGCGCTTTATTCTGTTTGATATTTGCAAGAATACAGGCTCCGTTTGATTAAATTTCCAATTCAAAAAAAGCACCCTCCTTTGTATTACTGTTCTACCACAATAATACAATAAAGTCCATACCATTGTCAATAGTTATTAAAATCTTTGTATGCTTTGTGCATACGCGTTGGTAAAATCATACAAATCAGCAAAATACTAAAAAAGGGCGCGAATCTTGCCGATTCGCGCCTAAAATTATTTATCACCGTTCTGCTTTTGCGAACGCTTATAGTTCAGAAGAAAAATTCCGAGGGATATGAGAACGAGGGTTATCACGAGGTTCAAGGGACGAACCTTGCTATCCTCACTCGGAAGAAGAATGAGGGTTAGAAGAACGCCGAAAATGGGGGTCATAAAGTTGAAAACTGTTACACGGGATACGGGGTTGTGCTTCAAAAGTATTCCCCAAAGCGAATACGCAACGGCGGAAAGGAGCGCGAGATAAACAAGGTCCAAAATTCCGGGGAGGTTTAAGAAATTGATTCTGCCGCCGAATATAAATCCAACCGCCGCCATAAAGGCGCCACCGACAATGAACTGATATCCGCTTATAACAACGGGATTTTCGCTTGCCGAATATTTCTTGATAAGCACCGAAGAGAACGACGAGGACACGGTTGAGATAAGAACGAATCCGACGCCCATAAGGTCGATAATCATATCTTCCTTGAATCCGAGCGAATCAATATTCATAACGAGAATTCCGACGAATCCGATAACGCAAGCCGCAACCTTTTTGAAGGTGAGCTTTTCTTGCTTATATATAAGACAAGCGATGATAACCGCGAAAAACGCGCCCGAGCCGCTTGCAACAGTTCCCTTGACTCCCGTTGTGAACGCAAGTCCGAGATAGAAGAATATGTACTGCAAAATCGTTTGGAAAACGCTGACCGTGAGTATTTTGGTTATGTTTTCACGCTTGGGATATAGGAATTTTCTTCCCGAAATCGAGAAAATTATTACGGTGAATATTCCCGCAAAGAAAAATCGCGTTCCCGCAAAAAGCACAATTGACGCAACGTCGCGCGATTCTATTTCAAAAAGGTTATATCCCGTTTTTATCGCGGGGGTTGCGCTTCCCCAAAGGGCGCAGCAAATCATTGCCACCAATACTAAAATTATGGGATTTGAAAACAAGCTCTTTTTCATTTTTACCTCACCTTTCGAGTTTCAAAAGTAAATCGCCCAAACGCATTACCGCCTCGGGCGATTTTTTATCAACCTCTGTTTTTTGTCTCGGAAAGCCACGCCTCTGCACGCTCGCGCGACATTCTCTTTATATTCTCCTCCGAATATTTCGACTTCTCGCCGCCGTTGGTATAAAGAAAATACCGTCCGTCCTCCGTTCTGTAAAGACATTCCTCATATCCCTCGGGGTCACCGTGGTTTCCCGAGGTCTTTTTGTATATCTCGACAGCGCGCTCGGTGTCGTATTCAATATTGCAAATGGTTTTCCTCATATTTTGTTCTCTTTCGCATTAATATTTATTATACACTTTTCCGCCTATTTTTTCAAGACGTGTATGTTATTTTTCTTCTTTTTTTCGTTTTTATTCGCCGCAAAAGAGAGGAAGCATTTTTCTTTCATTCACTTTGTTTTTATTACCTTAATATTTTGTAAATATTACACAAATAAATATTTATTTTTAGGTCAAAATGCACATTGACTAAAGGGTCGAAAAGGTCTATAATGAATTGGGTTTATGTAAAAATATATAATTATAAATCATAATTTTGAAAAGGCGAGGCTATGCTAAACAAAACAAAGACAAGAAATTTCACCGAAGGACCGATGTTTTTCAGAATCTTTCTGTTTGCTCTTCCTATTATGGCAACGGGAGTTTTGCAGATACTTTACAATATGGCGGACAATATCGTCGTCGGTCAGTTTTCGGGCGACCCGAATGCTCTCGGTGCGGTTGGCTCAACCACATCGTTCAGCAACCTTATGCTCGCGCTTATTATCGGAATTGCGGCAGGTACGGGCGTTGTCGTTGCTCAATGCTACGGTGCAAGACGCGATAACGACGTTTCGCGCGCGGTGCATACGGCGCTTCTTTTCTCGCTGATTGCGGGCGTTGCGCTTGCTCTTATTGGACTTATAATTTCCCGCCCCGCTCTTGATTTTATAGGAACTCAAGATAAGCTTCTCGAATCGGCAACCCTTTATTTCAGAATAATTTGCCTCGGTCTTCCCGCCTCATCGGTATATAACTTCGCTTCCTCGATTCTTCGCTCGACGGGCGACTCGAAAACACCTCTCTTCATTCTTACGGCAACGGGAATCATCAACGTTGTTTTGAACCTCGTTTTCGTTATTTGCTTTGGAATGTCGGTTGCGGGCGTTGCCCTTGCGACTATTATTGCACAGTATCTCTCTGCAGTTTCTGCGATTTTCGTTTTGGCAAGAAAGAGGGGCGCTCCCTATCAATTCAGCTTCAAGAAAATCTGCTTTGATAAGGCTCTTTTCTCCAGAATACTTCGCATAGGTATTCCCTCGGGTATTCAAAGCTCCCTTTTCTCGATTTCAAACGTCGTTATAACGAACGGCATTAACTCATTCGGAATTGAAAGCTATATAACGGCTTACACCATAACCAACAATATAGACGCCATAACCTACACCTCGTGCAACAGCTTCTATCAAGCGGCAATGACGTTCACGGGGCAGAATTACGGCGCGTTGAAGCACAAGCGAATAAGGAAAACTCTTCTCTATTCTCTTTTCTGGGTTACCGTCGTTGGAATTTTGATATCCCAGCTTGAGCTTCTTTTCTCCGACCAGCTCATAAACCTTTACATATCAAAGGATGCGGAAAACAAGCTTCTCGTTATGGATAAGGCAAAAGAAATGCTCCAGCTAATGCTCACGTTCTATTTCCTATGCGGAGTTATGGAAGTTATTATGGGCGTTCTGCGCGGACTCGGATATTCTATATCCCCAATGATAATTTCGCTGACGGGCGCATGCGTGTTCAGAATTTTCTGGCGATACGTATTCTTCCCGCTTGAAAAGCTCAATTCTCTCACAGGGCTTCTTCTCTCCTATCCTTTATCGTGGACAATAACAATAATTGCACTTATCGTTCTGTTCCTTTTTGCTTGGATAAGGCTAAAAAAGATATTTGACAATATCGCTTAACTCGCTCTGACGGTGCAAAAAAAGGAAGTTTTTACTATGAGTACGGCAATAAAAATGAAAGCTAAAAGAGATTTTACGTCGGGCCCGCTCTTCGGCAAAATGATTCTCTTCACTATACCGATAATCCTCACGGGACTTTTGCAGCTATGCTACAATATGGCTGACAACATCGTGGTTGGAAAATTCTCGGGTGATGAATTTGCCCTCGCCGCAGTTGGTGCGACGGGCTCGCTCACCGGTCTTGTTACCAACGTGTTTATGGGAATAGGCGCGGGCGCGGGCATAGTTGTTGCACATTCGTACGGTGCAAAGGATTACGAGCGAGTGTCGCGCGCGGTGCATACCTCGATAACGTTTTCCTCGATTGCGGGAATAGCTTTCGGTGTGATTCTTTTCTTCGTTGCGGAGCCTGCGCTCACGCTCATGAAGATAAATCCCGTCTTTATTGATAAATCCATTCTTTACGTGCGAATACTCGCATTCGGTATTCCGGCTTCCTCGATATACAACTACTCAGCGGCAATATTAAGAAACGTCGGAGATTCGAGAACGCCCCTTATAATTCTCTCCTCCTCCGGACTTTTGAACGTTGCGCTGAACCTCTTTTTCGTTATAGTTTGTCATATGACGGTTGGCGGCGTTGCTCTTGCTACGGTTGCTTCGCAGTATGCCTCCGCCGTTGCAGTAATACTCGTGCTTATCTTAAGAAAAAACACCTGCTACGCTTTTTCGTTTAAGAAAATGCGCATTGACCTGCCCATTCTCAAGCGCTCGCTGCGCCTTGGAATTCCGCAAGGAATACAGTCCTCGATGTTCAGCATATCGAACGTGCTTTTGGTCAGCAGCATGAGCGGATTCAACGAATTCGTGTTCACGGGATACACGATAACGAATAACATTGACGCGATAGTTTATCACGTTTGCGCAGGATATTCAACGACCTGCCTTACGTTCACGGCTCAAAATTACGGTGTGAAGAACAGAAAGAGAATCCACAAGGTTCTTTTGTATTCCTTGATTCAGGTTATTCTGGTTGGCTTTATCGTCGGTCAGTTTGTGCTTATATTCAATCAGCCCCTCGCAATGCTCTTTATGCCCGACGACGCAACGAACGTCAACGTCATACTCGAGGTCGTAAAGGACCTTTCAACGCTTCTTCTCACAACCTATTTTCTATTCGGAGTGCTTTCCGTTTTGTCGGGCTGCTTGCGCGGCATTGGATATTCCATTCTTCAGATGGTGATGTACGTAATAGGTCTTTGCGGCTCGAGAATAATTTGGATATTCTTCGTTTTCCCTTTCATAGATTCTCCGATATGGCTTATGGTTTGCTACCCTGTTTCTTGGCTTACCACCATACTTATGCTCGGAATATCAAGGCTTATCGCAGAGAAAAAGCTTAAAGTCAAGCTATCAAATCCGCCCGCACCTCAAGTTAAGCTCAACGTAAACACAGAAACGAGAAAAAAATGAACGCAATCAACAAAACTAACAAGCGCGATTTCACCACGGGTCCGCTATTTATAAGACTGTTTTTATTCGCGGTTCCGCTTATGCTTTCGGGACTTTTGCAGGTTAGCTACAACATGGCTGACAAGATAGTGGTCGGTCAGTTTTCATCAGACACCGACGCGCTTGCGGCAATAGGCTCAACATCAATAGTTTCGACGTGTATAATAAATTTTGCGCTTGGTTTTTCTGCGGGTTCGGGCGTTATAGTTGCTCAACATTTCGGTGCAAAGGATAACGAAAGACTTTCGAAGTCAATTCACACAGCAGTTGCTCTTGCTCTTTTTGCAGGTCTTACCGTTTCGCTATTCGGCTTTTCGATATCTCGCCCCATTCTCGTTCTGATGGAAACGAAGCCCGAGCTTCTCGAAACGGCAATTCTTTATCTTCGAATTATATGTCTTGGAATACCCGCAAGTATACTTTATAACTTCGGTGCCGCCATTCTTCGCTCCATAGGTGATTCAAAAACATCGCTTTACATTCTTGGAACGTCGGGACTTATCAACGTTATATTGAACTTTTTCTTCGTGCTTTCATTTGATATGGGTGCCGACGGAGTTGCTCTTGCTACGATAATTTCGCAGTATGCGTCTGCCATAGCGGTTGTCGTTGTTATGACAAGGCAAAAGGGAGCTTGCAAATTTTTCTTCAAAAAGATTAGTGTGGATTGGAAAATTTTAAAATCCATCGTTAAGGTTGGGCTTCCCGCGGGCATACAAAGCTCGCTCTTCGCAATTTCTAACCTCGTTATTACAAAAGCCTTTAATACCTTCCCGAAAACAACGGTACATGCAAGAACGGTTGTCCAGAGCGTTGACGGTATAGTATCTACTCTCATAACCTCATACACGAGAAGCACCCTTGCTCTTACCGCGCAAAACTACGGCGCGGGAAACATTAAAAGAATCAAAAAAGTATTTTTCTATTCGCTTATACAAACCACGGTTATTTCTTTCGGCGTTGCTCAAATAATACTTTTATTCTGCCGCCCCATAGCCTCGCTTTACATAGGCTCAGGCAATGAAAATATAGAGGAAATTCTTACCATAGCAGAGGGGTTTTTCACGATACTGCTCAACACTTATTTCCTTTGCGGAGTGATGGATATTATGTCCTCCTCTCTTCGCGGAATGAAATATTCGATTGCGACGATGATAATTTCGCTTTCCTGCGCGATTCCGTTCAGAATCGGCTGGGTTTATCTTATATTCCCCCACGCACCGTTTGACACGGCGAATTGGCTGATGGCATCATTCCCAATCTCGTGGTTGATTGCCATTATTCCGTATACCATAATGATTCTCGTTGCTTGGCGTAAGCTCACAAAAAAATTTTCGCCCAAAGGAACGCCGGAAATAAAAAATGCAAGCTAAAGCACTAAAAAAGAATTTTACAAGCGGACCGCTTTTCTGGCGGTTGACAACCTACTCAATACCGATAATGCTCACGGGTCTTTTGCAGATTCTTTACGGTGTTGCGGACAACGTTGTCGTCGGTCAGTTTTCGGGTGACGACCTTGCTCTTGCGGCAATAAGTGCAACAGGGTCGCTTACAAACACCATAATAAACCTTATGCTCGGCTTTTCGCTTGGCGCCGGCATACTGATTGCTCAATACTACGGAGCTAAAAATTACGATTCGCTTTCGCGCGCGGTGCATACTTCAATGGCATTCTCCGTTTTGCTCGGCATTGCTATGACGGTTTTGGGACTTGCTATTCACGTTCCTATTTTAAGGCTTCTCAATGTTCCCGACGAGCTTATGGAGAATTCCGCACTTTATTTGAAGATAATTCTCATAGGAATCCCCGCGCAAGCAATATATAATTTTGCCGCCTCTATTCTTCGCTCGGTGGGAGATTCCAAAACTCCGCTTGTAATACTTGCGGCAAGCGGAATCATCAACGTTATTTTGAACGTTCTTTTCGTTGTGACGTTTAAAATGAGCGTTTCGGGCGTTGCGATAGCAACTGTAATATCGCAGGATGCCTCGGCTTTAGCCGTCGTTGTTATATTTTTGCTTCGCAATACATGC
>JAGBUD010000108.1 GCA_017630995.1 Clostridia bacterium | reverse complement strand
GAGGAGGAAACCGAGCGTAAAAACACAGTCTACGAAACCTATCTTGCGGCAATGGCGCGGGGAGAGAACGTATATCATATCTTCGGCTCCGAGCTCTTGGCACTATGCGGAAACGACGGAACGGTTGACGGTGTTCACCCAAACGACCTCGGATTTTTCAGTATGGCGGCGCGAATGTCGGCGGAGTTTGATAAATTCATCTGTGAATTGAGGTAAAAAAATGAAATTTGAAAGAGAAATAGAAGTAAAGCACACGGTTGACGTGTTCGTTGCGGGCGGCGGCCCTGCGGGTATAGCGGCGGCGCTTGCGGCGAGCCGCGCGGGAGCAACCGTTTATCTCGCGGAAAAGGAGCAGTGCTTCGGCGGAATGGCAACCGCAGCGATAGTTCCCGCATTTATGCGCTTTTCGGACGGAATAAACTTCCTCTCTGGCGGTGTTGGCCGTGAGATTTTTGACGAGCTTTATGGCAAGGATGCGGATTACACGCCCGTTGAATTCCCAATCGACACGGAAAAGCTCAAAAGAATATACGACAAGATGATGTGCGAGTCAAGCGTTATTTTCTCGTTTGAAAACCACATTATCGGAATTGAAAAGAAGAACGGCAGAGTTACCCACGCGATTATTATGGGTAAGGAGAGCCTCTTTGCAGTCGAGGCAAAGGTCTTTATCGACGCGAGCGGAGACGCTTCGCTTGCCGTTTGGGCGGGCGCAGAATACGAGGTCGGTGACGAGCAGGGCAGAATGATGCCCGGAACTCTCTGCACCCTTTGGGGAAATATAGACTGGTCGCGCGCTATAGTTGAGCTTGGAAAGGACCCCGATAACAGAATGCTCGCAAAGGCGTTTGAGGACGGAGTTTTCACCGTAAAAGACCCCGGGCTCCCGGGAATGTGGCATAGAGAGGACGGCTACGGTGGCGGAAACATCGGTCACGTTTTCGGTGTTGACGGAACTGATGAGAAGTCAATCACCGAGGGAATTATAGACGCAAGACGCAGAATGACAGAATACAGACGCTACTACCGCGAATACCTTGAAGGATACGAAAACGCAGAGCTTCTTGCAAGCGGTGCGGTGCTCGGAATAAGAGAGGGTAGAAGAATAAAGTGTGATTATATGATGTCGATGAAGGACTACTTTGAGCCGACAGAATTTGAGGACACTATAGGAAGATATAACTATCCCGTGGATATGCACGCCGCAAGCGTAGACGATACCTTTAATTCAAAATACCCGGGAATATACGAAAAGGGCTACCCCGTGGGAAAAAGCTACGCGATTTCCTATCGCTCGCTTCTCCCCGTCGGCTGTGAAAATTTGCTCGTTGCGGGCAGGTGTATCGGTGCGGAGCGCGAGATGATGGGCTCGCTTCGCGTTATGCCTTGTTGCTTTATCACGGGAATGGCGGCGGGAGTTGCAGCTTACCTTTCGTCAAAGGATAACGTTACCCCCAGAGAAATTGACACGTCAGAGCTTCGCAAAATACTGAAGTCGCAGGGCGCGTACCTCGGCTAAATTAAGCAGTACATCAGCTGCTCGTATAAATATAAAAGGAAAGCGGTTTTCTGCACTCGCAGAAAACCGCTCTATCTTTTAAAAAAATTATTCAATTACTGTAAACTCGGGGAATTCATAAAGAAGCTGCGTGCCGATATCTATTCCGATTGGGAGCAGAGCCATCGCAATAAAAAGCTCCTCGCCATCATCGTTTTTTATCGTTGCGTATTCGCCCTCGATTTTTATAACAGTGTATTTCATAGTGTTCAGTCCTTTTTTAAAAGTGCTTCAAGCTCTGCCATTTTCTCCGCCGTCGGCTCGGGAATATGCGCAAAGGGAAACCGAGTTCCCATCTGCTCGTATTTCACCTCGCAAACCTTGCGAAAGGGCAAAAGCTCGATTTTTTCAACGTTGGTATATCCCCGTGTAACGTTTTTGAGGGCTTCTATATTCTCCGCGGTGTCGTTTAACGTGGGGATTATAACCTGGCGCACAATAGTTCTGACGTTCATTTCAAAAAGGCAGTAGAGAAATTTTCGGGTTTCGGAAAGCGAGCCCCGCGCATAGCGAAGATAATCCTCCTCGTTTGTGTATTTCACGTCAAGCAAAACCGTGTCGGTGTAGCAAAGAAGCTCCCTAACCTTATCGTTAAGAATTGAGCCTGACGTGTCAAGGCAAGTGTTTATCCCCTCGTTTTTTGCGAGCATAAATACCTCGCGTGCAAATTCCGCTTGCAAAAGAGGCTCTCCGCCCGAAAGGGTAATTCCGCCCTCCGCGCCGAAATATTCCTTGTATCTTTTTGCTTTTTCAATTATCTTCTCTGCGGTGTATTCCGTGCCGCCCGCGGCGCACTGTGTGTCGGGGTTGTGGCAGCAGCCGCACCGAAGATTGCAGCCTTGCAAAAATGCAACGAATCTTATCCCCGGTCCGTCAAGTGCACCGAGGGATTGGAAAGAATGAACCCGTCCCGTCATACGCTCTCGTGGAACGTTCTCTTGATAACCTCTCTCAGCTGCTCTCGGGAAAGCTTGTGGAAAGTAACCGCATAACCCGAAACTCTGATTGTGAGGTTGGGATAAAGGTCG
>JAGBUD010000107.1 GCA_017630995.1 Clostridia bacterium | reverse complement strand
CCTCGTTTCATTTTTTAAAACGCAATCTTTGAGTCAATTATATCAGTAGGTTTTTTGAAAGTCTTTGCACTATCGTAAACTTAATTTACACTATCGTAACGCAGCGAGTGTCAAAAATTACAAAAAAACGATATTCTATTGATTTTTTAAAATAATAATGATATACTGATTTATATATCCTTTGGATATAAATTTGTAAAGCTTGGAGGTTCGGCTATGAAAAAAAGCAAAGCTTTTATATCGGCAATGGCGGCAGTGCTTTTTTGCATAATGCTCGTGCCTCTTTTTCTTTTTTCGGCAAAGGCTCAAAACGATGACTACTCAAAGCCCGGTGTCAGCGAAAAGGTGACCTATACCGCCGCCGACATACTCTCCGCCTTGACCGGTCTTGAGCTTTGCGAGGCTGAAAGGCAATATCTTGAGCTTTACGGCGATTATTCTATATCCTACGGCGCGCATATCCCCACCTCGTTTGTCAGCATAAATTACGATGAGGAAACGGGCGAGCTTGCCGTTATGGCGAAAAAATATACCTACACCGCAGAGAATGGCGCAAGCATAGTTTTTCTTCCCGTCTCGGTTTCGGTGGGGGATAGAAAAATCTCTCCGAGCGAATTTTCGGACGACGGATTCCTTGCCGATTTCGGCAGTGTTAAAATATCCGAGGGCGAGCAAGCAACCGTGGTTTACACAACCGAGTTCACGGTCAGCGAGCGCACCGTAAACAACCTCATAAACAAGGCGTATTATGACGCACTCTATTGGGAAAAGACGATAGCGGCAAAGGAAGCCGAATACCAAAAAAATCTCGTTGAATACGAGCAGGGGCGCGCACTCTACGAAGAATATCTAAACTCTCTTGCCGAGTATGAAATAAATCTCGCGCTCTATAAGGCATATAAAACCGAAAAGCGTCTTTACGATGATAATCTTTCGCAATTTAACGCGTATCTTGAGGAGCTTTCGGACTACGAAAAAAAGCTTGTCGAATATCGGGAATACGAGCAAAAGCTCTCCGAATATAACGAAGCGTATCTTCTTTACAAAAAATATCTCGACGATAAGAAGGAATACGAAACCAATCTCGCGCTATATAATACATATGTAGAAAACATCAAAATCGCAAAAGAACAGATAGCGGTTATAGACGGACTGAAAAGCACGTCAACCACCCTTGAGCGCTCGGTATATAATGCCATAGTCGGAAACACCGTAACCGAGGTTATTGCGAATAAGGACGCAATCGCAAACAACACGGTGGGCGTCAAGCCCCAAACCGTTGATATGGCGGGAGAGGCAACCGAAAAATTGAGGGAGCTTTTCGCTGCATACTATGCTCTTGAGAGCGAGAGTGATAAGTACACCTATTATGCCGTAAACTATGAGGCATTCAAGGAAAGCTTTATAAATCTCTTCATCTCGCTTGACAAAATGTATGAAAACTCAAAGGTCAAGCTCGCACTTAACGAAAAGGGACTTAAAGAAAAATACGAGATTCTTCTCGGTCAGCTTTATTACGTCGCAAATGCGCTTTCGGATTCACCCGTGCAAAATTACGACAAAACCGCATACTACGATTCAAGCTATAAAATCAACAAGGTCACGGGAGCAACACCGCTTTCCGTCCTTGAGCGCAAGCCTTATATGATTGACACGGGTAGGGCAGAGCCACTTGTCGGCGGATATCCCGTAAAGGTTGAAAAGCCCGAGCTTGTCGAGGTCAGCGAGCCGCAAAAGCCAAAGACGGTTGTTGAGCCTATTGCCCCCGACGCAGCTCTCGACCCGGGCGAAGCTCCAAACGAGGTCGCGGAGCCGATTATTCCGAGTGAGGTCGCAAACCCCGGCGATGAGCCGCAGCCATACGTTGCTCCCGATCCCGTAAAGAATATTATGGCGGCATACGAGCGTGGCGAGCTTGGCAACGGACCGCGCGACTTGATTGTCGGTGACAGAAAAATCAGCGCGAGCGTAGAGGTTAAAAAGCAGATTGTCGGCGCTGAAATTTTCAAGGTCGAGTTCTTTGACGAGAGCGGAAATCTGCTCTGCACGACCTATGCAGATAAGGGCACGTACGCAGAATACGTCGGACCCGTGCAAAGAAAAGACTCTGACGAGCGAGCAACCTATCAATTCATCGGCTGGGCTGATGAGACGGGCGAGCTGCGCGACGTAACCTCCGTTACCGAAAATCTTACCCTTTACCCCAAATTTGCCGAAACGCCAAAGCGATATACTGTCAGCTGGAACGTTGACGGCAAGCTCACGCACGAGGAGCTTACCTACGGAGAAATTCCAAGCTTTAATGCAGTTCCCGAAAAAGAGGACTTCGGAAGCTTTTATTATGTTTTTTCGGGCTGGGATAAGCCCATTTCAAGCGTGACGGGTGACGTCACGTACACCGCGCTCTTTGAAGCGAAATTCCTTTTCACAACGCAAAGCGGAAGCGGTGTTATAGTCGATAGTAGCGACGGCAATTTTATAATCAACTGCACAACCTCCTACGACACGGTCTTTGATATATCCAAAATCCTTGTGCGTGCAGCGGAAAGCGGCGGAATCAAAATCAACTCCGCAAAATATTCAATCGAGCTTTCTTACGGCGAGGTAAAGGCGATGTGCGAGCTTGGTGCGAAAAGCATCTCGGTTGAGCAAAAGCTTCTCCTCGGCGGCAGGTATTCCTTTAAGTTTGGGATTTTTGATGAGAACGGAAATGAGATAACCGCAAATCCCAACGTCAGAAATGCAGTCAAAAACGTCAAGCTTTCGGTGACGCTCCCCATAACCGTCACCGACCCCGAAAGTCTCAAGGTCTATTACCTTGAAAACGAAGCAAGAAAGCCCGTCAGAGCAACGTACGGGCAAGGTAAGCTCTCCCTCACATGCCTTTCGGGCGTGACCTATTACACTGCGGAGGAATATTCGGTAAACGTTATTCCCGCCGCTCCCATCTCCTTTAAAACAAGCGTAAGTGCGGCAAGCCGCGCAGACGTCGTGTCGGTCATTATAGAGCATATTCCGGGCGGCGTGAGCGTTGACGCGGTGTATTACCTTGACGAGAGCGGAAAAAGATTTGAAATATCGGGCAATCAGTTCCAAATGGTTGCGGGTAGCGTTAACGTCGGCATTGATTTTCATTATGAAAAATACAAGGTCACATTTGTTGCCGATATGAAAACCGTGCTGACGCAAACTCTGCTTTACGGTCAGCTCCCCACGCCCCCCTCGCCGCCCGAAAAGGCAAGTGACGGCACCTATTCCTATACGTTTGTCGGCTGGACACCCGAGGTTAAGGAAATAACACACGACGTCATATACGTCGCGCGTTACGAAAAAACACTTTTGCCCCCGAAAGAAGAGCCTACGGGGCTTCAGATAACCCCCGGAGTTTTGAGAATAATCGTTATGGGAGCTATCGGTGCTTTCTACGTCGGCGGCGTTCTCTTGCCCGTTTCGGTCATCGCTTCGGTTAAGGGGCTTGCAAGAATTTTGCGTAGAAAAAGAAGAGGCAAACGCAAAAAAACCGACGTTAAAAGTTGACACGGGTATACCTCGGTGCAAAAAAAGGGCATAGGCGTGTCAAAATTTACAAAAGTGATAGTAAAAATAAATAAAAAGACGGGCATTCATTTGTAAATATCGCTGATATTTCGAAAGTGAGTGCCCGTTTTCTTTTATTTGCTTGACATGACTTTTCACGTATGCTATAATTTTTACATAATAATATATTAATATTACTATGGATTTTCTTAAAAGTTTTGCTCATTTCAATACCCAACCTTTCAAAAAAAATCCATAGTAATATTAATATATTATTATGTAAAAATT
>JAGBUD010000106.1 GCA_017630995.1 Clostridia bacterium | reverse complement strand
CTTGACCAACGGGCCGGAGTGTGGTAGCGGATGTCGGATTTGAACCAACGACCTGCCGGGTATGAACCGGACGCTCTAGCCAACTGAGCTAATCCGCCACGAAACTCGAAGCTTTCTGAAAAGCTCGCTTGGTTATTATAGCACAGTCGGTTCGAAATGTCAATACTTTTTTGAAAGATTTTTGCACCTTTTTTCGAAAATTGCAAAATAATAATTTTATCGGCTTTTGTAGGAAAATTAATCTTGACAAATTGGGGCGCGGTAGTTATAATTATTTTAATTTATTTTTATTCGTTTGGCGGTTGACTGCCGCGCTTTTTGTGTGCTTTGTGGCTTTGGGTGCGATAGCGGTTTTTGCTCTTACAAGGGCTTGACGCGTTCTAATCTCTTCTAAAGCAAAATGGGCGGTGAATGCGGTGCGGCTTGCCAAATGGCGAAAGGAGAATGCTATGAACACCAAAATTTTAAAGCTTATTGAGAATGACGCGAAGATGAGCGCCGAGGATATCTCTGCCGTGACGGGACTCTCGGTGGCGGAGGTCAACGCGCAGATTGCGGAAATGGAGGCGGCAGGCATTATCCGAGCCTATAAGGGAATTATCGACTGGTCAAAGGTAGACGCGGCGCGCGTCAGCGCGATTATTGAGCTCAAGGTTATGCCCGCGGCGGGTCTTGGCTTTGAGGAGGTTGCAAGACGTATCGCGGAATATCCCGAGGTTGAGTCTGTTGCACTTATGTCGGGCGCGTATGACCTTTCGGTTATCGTTAAGGGAAAGACGTTCCAGGAGATAGCAATGTTCGTTGCAAAGGAGCTTGCGGTTATAGATTCCGTAACCTCAACGGCAACGCAGTTTATAATGAAGCAATACAAGGAATTCTCGGTTGACCTTTGCTCCGATGAAGAGGACGGGAGGGACGTTATTTCCTTATGATAGATTATGAAAAAATGCTGGCAAGAGCGCCAAAGGAAATAAAGCCATCGGGCATTCGGCGCTTCTTTGACATCGCAAATTCAATGGAGGGGGTAATCTCCCTCGGTGTTGGCGAGCCCGACTTCAAAACACCCCGCAGAATTCGCAACGAGGGCATCAGAACGCTCGAAAAAGGTCACACGGGGTATACCGCGAACAAGGGAATGGCAGACCTGCTCACAGAAATTTCAAAGTACGTAAGGCGCAAATATAACGTTACGTACGACCCCAAAAGCGAAATCCTCGTCACCGTTGGCGGCAGTGAGGCAATCGACCTTGCGGTGCGCGCTATCGCGTCTGTTGGCGATGAGGTTATAATTCCGCAGCCCTCATACGTTTGCTATGAGCCTATAACGCTTCTTGCGGGTGCAACACCCGTTATTATAGAAACAAAGGAAGAAAACAACTTCAAACTCACCCCCGACGAGCTTCGCGCCGCTATAACCGAGCGCACAAAGGCGCTGATTTTGCCATACCCCTCAAACCCCACGGGTCAAGTGCTTGACAGAGAGGATCTTGAAGCTATTGCCGAGGTTCTGCGCGACACGAATATTGCCGTCATAAGCGACGAAATATACGCCGAGCTGACGTTCGGAAAGAAGCACACCTCTGCCGCGGCAGTTGAGGGAATGAGAGAGAGAACGATACTCGTTAACGGATTTTCAAAGGCGTTTTCCATGACGGGCTGGCGCCTTGGTTACCTCTGCGCGCCCGCAGAGCTATGCTCGGTGATGATGAAAATTCATCAGTACGCGATAATGTGCGCGCCCACGACCTCGCAGTATGCCGCAGTTGAGGCTCTGCGCTATGCCGATTCCGACGTTGAGCAGATGGTCGAGGAATATGACAAAAGACGACTCATAATCGTGCGCGGCTTTAACGATATGGGACTTACTTGCCGCGAGCCGTTCGGCGCGTTTTACGCCTTTCCGTCAATAAAGAGCACGGGCCTTTCAAGCGAGGAATTCTGCGAAAGACTCCTCTACGCAAAGAAGGTTGCCGTCGTTCCCGGAACGGCATTCGGCGCATCGGGCGAGGGATATATCCGCGCCTCGTATTGCTATTCGCTCCCGCATATCAAGGAAGCGCTAAAGCGCATTGGCGAATTCCTCGCAGAGCTTGAAAGCGAAAAAACAAATCTTAACAAATCTTAATAGCTACCGTGCGCAAGGGCTTCCTTTCATAAGGGAGCCTTTTCCTTTTCTTGCCCACGGAGTAAAATCGCGCTAAAGCGCGGTGTCCGCCGTTATCCAGTTTTTAATGGTTTTGTAGTGATTTCGCGGGAAAAGCGGAGAGCGCCCCGCAAAAAACTGTTCCATCATATGCTCCACTTTCATTAAATAGGGCATTAAATCCTCGGCGGGCAGAATCGTGAGCAGATGTCTGTACTGCGGCTCGGTCATTCGCACGTATGACTTTTTGCCAAGCGCGAGGAATTTTGACGTCGTGTTCGGCTTCTCGTATTTAAAACCGAGCATTGTGAGATTGCGTTCGCCCTCGTTCATTTTGGTTTGCAGCTCTCTGTCTGTTATGTCGGCAAAAATCTCCGCCGCGCTTCGCGCCCGTATCTCTCCGTTTTCGATTTCTTCTATGTATCTGCGCGCGATACGCTCGTTTCTCGCTTCCTCGCGGCGTATTGCTTCCTCTCTTGTTTTTAGGTCGCTCTCCTCAAATTCTTCATCGTCGCTCATCTCGCCACCCATCTTCTCATCTCTCTCGGAGCAGTCCTCGCCCTTGCAGATTTCCTCCAAGGTCTTATCGCAAATCCTGATTCCGCGAATTCCCGCGGCGCGCTCTGTGTTCTCTATAAGCTTCATTTCGCGCAGCAGCTTCAACGCGCGCTCAAGCGTGCGCAAATTAATATTTAGTACCCCCGCAAGCCAAGCCTGCGTTCCGAAATAAACTCCTATCTCCCCCATAGAAAACGAGTATATTGCGGCATAAACCAAAAGGGCGTTGCCCTTGATTTTCAGCTTTCGCATAAACGGAAAAATATGAAATGAAATCTCCCTCTTATATATTTGATTGCCCGTCAATCACCTTACCTCCTCGGCTCTTTTTATGCCCATTATAACATAAAAGGGCACCGCTGTAAGTATGACCGACCTCCAAAAATAAAGGGCATTCGGAAGGGAAAAATGTACAAAACAAACAAACCCCACCCTAAACCCGACAAAAACAAAAATTCCTCTCGCGTGCGCGATATATAAGTCAGTTAGTCAGTATTCTTTATAAGGTTTATTATTCTTTATTATATGCCCGACAAAGTGTCGGTAAAAAACCGACAAAATGACGGTGAGAAGCCGACAGTGAAAAAATCGAGCTGTCGGCTTCCTTTAGAGAGTTTTCCACATAGAAAAAGACGGGAACACCGCTTTGGCAGTGCTCCCGTTAAAATTATTCGGTTGATTTTTGGTTTTTGATTTTTGGTTTTTGATTTTTTGTTTTTAGATTGAAGCGTCAAATCCTTTTTGCTTTTTCGTTAGGTGCGAGCTATCAGACCTTTTCGCTAATCATCTTGTTGATAACCTCTCTTACAAGAAGCATCTCACGCGATGAATATGCGCAGCGCTCAAAGGTAAGCTCGTCGCCAAGCACGCCCTCGATTGCCGCAACAACTGCGTCCTTTCCGTAAAGAGCAGCGCAAAGCTTCATCGCCTTAACGTCTTGAAGCGCCTCGTGGAAAACGATTATTCTTGCCGATTCGAGCGCCGTTCCGTCTGAAGCGGGGTATACCGAGAAGCAGTCACCCGCGGTGAACGCGAGGTTGGCGCCACATTCGAGGTAGGGGTTTATATGGTCGGTTGACCACTGATTGTTATAGAAATTGTAGCCCCACTGCAAGAATCCTTCAATATCAAATTTAAAGAGCTGCATACCTATGGAGCGGTTGCGCCATGCGGGCATAGCGTGGAAGCGGTTCGAAACCTTAACGTTCTGGCTAACGCAGTAGTATGTCCAAAGGTGAGGAATCTTCGCCTCAAGGAATGGCTTGATATGGTTTGTTGCGGGAATGGGATTATTAACAACGCCCTGCTTATAAAGCTCAATATCAGAAAGCGCGTCCATAACCTTATATCCGTCGAGGATATCGATGATAGAATTCTTTGCCGCTCTGTATTTTTCAAGGTGCTCAAGGTGCGGCTCGTCGGAAATGTGGAAAAGGCAATCCTTATCTCTGCCGCGCGCCTTCATAAATGCGAGAAGCTCGGTGAGAAGCTGACGCAAAAATCCTACGTACTCGGGGCCTGTGGAATCGGTATCCCAGCCGAAAATCTTTTTGTATTCGCCGTTCTCGGTTGCCATAATCTTGGGCGCGTGTGCGGCACCCCACTGTGTAAAGAGGTGAGCAATCTCGAAATACTTGATTCCCACTCTGTCGCACATATCGACCCAACGTCCGAGGCGGGTGAAATCAAAGGTGTATTTATCTTGGCACTTGGTTATCTCAAGGAGCTGAACGGTGGTTCTCTCACCGCCAACCGCGGTGTCAAGCGGGGGAGTGAAGATGGGTGTCAAAAGTGCGTTGATTCCGTTCTCTGCCGCCACCCGTGCGAAGTTTTCAACGATTCTCCAATGCTCCTCCGACCAAGCGGGAACTCTGTAGTAATCTGCAAGGCAGTCGGAATGGAACCACTGCGTAAAGTAAATGTCCTCCTTGGGAAGCGCCGCGCCGATAACCGAAAGGGTAAAGCTGTTTTCGCACTTGCCGAATCTCTCGCCGTCTATCTCGATTTTGAAATCGTATTCGCCCGCGGGTGCGTCCTCGGGAATTCTGAATTCAATCCAAATCGCAGAGAGAACGTCTCTGTAAATTGAAATCTTGCCGCCAAACTGCAAGGGGTTAAGAACGTCGGGAAAAAGTCCCGGCTTCGTTCTCAAATAGTTGTCGTCAATTCCGCCGTTCTCCCAAATAACAGGCTTAACAACGGGAACCTGATATATATCTCTTACGGAATGCACGTACTTTGCAAGGCTGCCTGTGATTTTAGGCTCAACTCTTATCGGCCATTCCATATTTTCTCCGCCTGCCGCGTCGTAGGTAAACATATACTGAACGGACACGCGCTCGCCGCGAAGTGCGGAAAGCTTCTTTAATTCGGGGTAGGTGAGGGGGGTTTCGTCAGCGAAGATTTTTTCGAGTGATGATGTGATTTTCGTAAGAATCATTTTATGTGGTTAGTCCTTTCGGTTTTTTAATATACATAATAGCTTTTCAAAATTTTCGGGAAGCGGACATTCAAAGTCCATTTCCTCTTTTGTTATCGGGTGAGTGAACGAAAGTCTGCGCGCGTGCAATATTTGACCGTCAAATAGGGGGGCGTGTAACTTTTCAAAGCGGGTTTTTGCCCCTGCATAGACCTCGTCGCCGAGCAGCGCGTGTCCTATATATGCCATATGAACACGGATTTGGTGCGTTCTTCCCGTTTCGAGATGAGCCTTGAGGTAGGTTATATCTCCGAAATCGG
>JAGBUD010000105.1 GCA_017630995.1 Clostridia bacterium | reverse complement strand
TTGTATAATAATCCCTTGTCAAATATTTGCTTAAGAGCCCACCATTCAGATTCTATGAAGTTATTATCATAAGTAACGTAAGGGTTTTCCATATCGGCCCAGAATCCAACAGTCTTTGAAAAATCCTCCCACATTTCCTTGTACTTCCAAACTGATTCCTTACAGTTTGCGATAAACGGCTCAAGACCATAGCTCTCTATCTGGTCCTTTCCATCAATACCGAGCTTCTTTTCAACCTCAAGCTCAACGGGAAGACCGTGGGTATCCCAACCGGCCTTGCGAAGAACTCTGTTGCCTTTCATCGTGCGGTATCTCGGAATCATATCCTTAATAACTCTCGTAAGAACGTGGCCTATATGAGGCTTACCGTTTGCAGTGGGGGGGCCGTCGTAGAAGGTATAATCCTTGCAGCCCTCGCGCTGACTTATACTCTTTTCAAAAATCTGATTTTCTTCCCAAAATTTTCTGGTTTCCTTTTCTCTCTCAACAAAATTGAGGTTTGTGGAAACCTTTTTATAAAGCTCTTGCATAGAAACTCCTATCCGCCGCGAAAGCGGCTAATATAAAATCAAAAATAAAACGCCTCCGTAAAGACGGAAGCGGCGCAAAAAAGACTTCAGGCTATTAAAATCCGCATATCCATCAATATGGGCGCCGATAACGCTGCGCTTGCGGCTCTTCTTACTGCTATTTCGGAAGGCAACTCGGAAGTGATTTTCACAAGCGGCACCTGCATCGGTTCTCATCTACTCCGACTCTCTGGGGGCGAGGCAATTCGCTGCTACTCTCTTCGTCACAGTCTTTAACGTTTAGTATTATACTCTAAATATATAAAAAAGTCAAGAGTTTTTAATTTTTTTTAAACTCCGCCATTATTCGATTGACTTTTTCGTTCGGTTTTGATATGATATACTTAAGTAAGTATAACTTAATATAGTTATACGCTTTGTAAAATACATAGCAAGGAATTCTGATGGAAAATTTTGATGTTGAGCAAGGTATTCCGACGGGTCTTACCTCCGAGGAAGCCGAGCTTTTAAAAAGCAAAGGAAAATCGAATATTGCCACGGAAAAAGTCGGAAAGAGCTATCTGAAAATAGTTTCCGACAACCTTTTTACATTCTTCAACTTGATATGGGCTATTATTACGCTCGTGCTCATCATATGCCAAAGCTATTCAAATCTGACGTTTTTGGTAGTTGTTTCGATGAACACCGTAATAGCTATAATACAGGAAATAAAAGCAAAGAAAGCCGTTGAAAAGCTTTCTGTTACCACCGACCCTATGGCAACCGTTTTGCGTGACGGGGAATTCCGCCGCATAAAGTCGACAGACATCGTTATCGGTGATATTATGCTCGTTGAGCTTGGCAAGCAGGTGCTTTCGGACGCAGTTGTCGTTTCGGGTATCGCCGAGGTTAACGAAAGTATGCTCACGGGAGAAGCCGACGCAATCAAAAAGCAAACGGGCGACCGAATTCTTGCGGGCAGCTTTCTTGTAAGCGGAAGAGTTTACGCAAAGGTTATAAACGTTGGAAAAGACAATTATATGCACAAGCTTGAAAAGGCGGCAAAAAGCTTTAACGCCCCCGCCTCAAATCTTTTCCGTGACTTAAACAGACTTATAAAATCAATAGCGGCGATAATGCTCCCTCTCGCAACGCTTCTTCTTTTCGTTAACTACGTCGTTTGTGAGGGACAAGTTGTTGTTGCTACAACGAAAACGTGCGGATTCGTCGTTGCCACAATACCTGCGGGAGTCTATCTGCTCGTAACTATGACGCTCACCTTGAGCGTTGTTTCGCTATCCAAAAAAAGAACGCTCGTTCAGGATATGTATTCAATAGAAATGCTCGCTTCAGCCGACGTTATATGCCTTGACAAGACGGGAACGATTACCGACGGCACAATGCAAGTGGAAACGTTTGAAATCCTCGACTCAACAACGAGCGAGGAGCTATACAGAATAGTATCCGCCATTGAGGGCTGCGACTCATCGGTCAATAGCACCTCTCGCGCGCTTTCGGATTTCTTCGGAAAGGACGTTTCGGAAAAGAACGTTATTTCCACAATTCCGTTCTCTTCGACAAGAAAATATTCCGCCTTTGATATCGAGGATATTGGTGCATATTCGATAGGCGCACCGCACTTCGTTCCCTGCCCCGTTACAGAAAAGATGGAAGAAATTATAGCGTCGCACGCAAAGCTCGGGCACAGAGTGATTCTCCTCTCAAGACACACCGCGCTTGACACAGAAGGAGAAGCGGTTGCTCTTATCGCAATAAGCGACAGAATACGCCCCGCCGCAAAGGAAACCATTGAAAAATTCCAAGCGCAAGGCGTTGCAGTTAAGGTTATCTCGGGCGACCACGCAGAAACCGTTTCGACAATAGCAAAAAGCGTGGGCATTATCGGTGCGGAAAACTACCTATCATGTGAAAACATAAGCGATATGGAGCTGATTGAAGCCGCGGAAAAGTATGCTGTTTTCGGCAGAGTTACGCCCGAGCAAAAGGTTTTGCTCATAAAGACGCTTAAAGCAAACGGCCACACCGTTGCAATGACGGGCGACGGAGTTAACGACACTCTCGCGCTCAAGGAAAGTAACTGCGCGATAGCGATGGCTGACGGCAGCGAGGTGGCTCGCAAAATATCGCAAATAGTTCTTCTCGATTCCGACTTTGCTTCTCTTCCCGACGTTGTCAAGGAGGGACGCAGATGTATAAATAACGTCAGACGCTCCTCGTCACTCTTCCTTATGAAGACGATATTCGCAATTTTCGTCGGATTGGTTGCCGTTGTCACAATTTCGGGATATCCGTTTGACCCGAAGAATCTGTTTCTTCTCGAGCTGATAGTAATAGGACTAGCCTCCGTTATGCTCGCCTTGGAGCCAAACCACAAGAGAATCGAAGGCTCTTATATAGAAACTGTCCTCATAAAAAGCGTTCCAAACGCTATAGCGATGTTCCTCCCCGTTCTTGCGCTTATGATTGTTGAAAAGGTCAGCTCGGTTTCATACGAATGCCGAAATTCGATATCCATTTGGAGCGTTACAGCCGTTGGCATTTTGAACCTCATTATGCTCTGCCGTCCTTTCACAAAATGGAGAGCTTTAGTGGTTTCGATAGTTTCCGCGTGTCTTGCGGTAGTTCTTCCCGTTTCGATATTCCTATTCGGAGATACTTACGATTTGCTTCCCGCATTCGAAAGCCCGGAGGTATTCTCGATAGTCATTTTAAGCTGCGGAGTTATCACCGTTGTGCTTCAAATATTCCGAGGAAAAATCGAAAAATTCATAGAGAAAAGAATGAAGAGCAAGGCGGTCACCCAATTCTTGAATATGGACCCGCTCAAGAATATCTCAACCATCACAAACAACATCACGCAAAACATTTCTCAAAACATCAACAGTATTACCAAAAACAACAAAAAGAAAAAATAAAAACGAAAACGCTTACGCGGCCATCCAAACGGTTCCTGCGTAAGCGTTTTTATTTGCTTTAAGGATTATTCAAATTAAAGGTTAATGGTGTTTGCAACGTCGTAAAGAACTGCCATTTCTCTGCGTCTTTCCTCAACGAGCGCCTTCATCTTTTCAACCTGCTCTGCGGTAAACTCATCAAGGTCACCGTCCTTGAGCTTGCCCTTATACATTCTGTCAAGCTTGAGGGCGAAATTGATATCAACCGATTCAATGTCACCGTTTCTGTTGCAAATTACGAGGTTGGAGTTTCCTGCAAGAAGCTCTCTTACAGCGAAAACACCCATAGAAGAAGCCATTACTCTGTCACGAAGATTGGGACTACCGCCTCTTACGATGTGAGCAAATCTTGCAAACTTGGTTTCAACGCCCGTTGCCGCCTCTATCTTGCTTGCAAGCATAGGAGCATACTCGGAGCCAACGCCCTCGGACACTATAACGATGAAATTACGCTTACCGATCTTTCTTGCCTTGTTTATCTTATCGCAAATCTGCTCGGTGTCATAGGGAAATTCGGGAATAACGCAAGCGGTTGCACCTGAAGCTATGGCCGCGTTAAGCGCGATGTCACCCGCACCTCTTCCCATAACCTCAACAACGTTGCAGCGCGCGTGAGATTCACAAGTGTCACGAAGCTTATCTACAAGCTCGATAACCGTGTTCATAGCGGTGTCGTATCCTATGGAATTATCGGTAGAGGAAATATCGTTATCAATAGTTGCGGGGATTCCTACACAAGGAATACCGTGTGCGG
>JAGBUD010000104.1 GCA_017630995.1 Clostridia bacterium | reverse complement strand
GCTTTTTTGCGCCCTTTATTATATTTATATTATATTGACTTTGCGTATTTTGTGTGATAGAATAAGGTCAATTAATTTATTTTGGGAGGCCATTATGATTAACGATTTTATAAAGCTCGATTCGAGCGATGAAAAAAGAATTCTTGATACACTCGATTTTTTAAATAAGCACCCCGAAACGGGATACAAAGAGGTGCTTTCTTCCGAATATACCGCAAATCAGTTTAAGGAGCTTGGATACGAGCCTATTATGGCTGGTGACATACCCGGATTTTACGTAAAAATTGACACGGGTCGCCCCGGCCCTTGCGTTCTTGTTTTCGGTGAGCTTGATGCTATAAAGTGCGCAACTCACCCCGAGGCAAATCCCGAAACGGGCGCCGTTCATTCTTGCGGCCACAGCGCGCAAACAGCCGCGCTTGTTGGAATTGCGGCAGGACTTAAAAAGCCCGGCGCGCTTGATGACCTTTCGGGAAGCATCATTCTTTGCGCAGTTCCCGCAGAGGAAATGATAGAAAGAGATTACCGCGACACCCTTATCGAAAAGGGTATCATTAAATACTACGGCGGAAAGCCCGAATTTATGCGCAGAGGATATTTTGACGGAGTTGACATTTCGTTTATGGTGCACACCACGTCTGCTCCCACGCCCGCTTGCCGCGCAGGTTCGGTCGGTATCGTTGCAAAAAAGGTTATTTATAAGGGCAAGGCATCTCACGCAGGCGGAAGCCCCCAAAACGGAATCAACGCGCTTTATGCAGCTAACCTCGGACTTATGGCAGTTAACTCGATTCGCGAAACCTTTACGGAAAACGAGCTTGTCAGAGTTCACCCCATTATTACAAACGGCGGCACCGTTGTTAACGGCATTCCCGACGTTGTTGAAATTGAGAGCTACGTCAGAGCAAAGGACTACGATGCGATGAGCCGTTCAAACAAGAAGGTAAACCGCGCATTTGTAGGTGCGGCAATTTCCATTGGCGCAAACGTTGAGATTATTGACGCTCCCGGCTATGCACCTCTTCGCAACGACAAGAATATGATAGACCTTGCAGGCAAGGCGGCAAAAATAGCATATCCCGATATGAATTTCGATTACAAGGAAATTTATGGCACGGGTAGCACCGATATGGGCGATATTTCCCTTCTCTTCCCGTCGGTTCACCCCTACGCTCCCGGAGCTACGGGAGTTTCGCACGGTAACAATTATTATATCACCTATCCCGACCTCGCTTGCGTCAAGTGCGCACAGTGGCAGCTTGCTATGCTTTATATACTTCTTTCCGACGGTGCTAAAGAGGGCATCAGAATAAAGAACGAATTCGAGCCTATGTTCAAATCAAAGGAAGAATACTTTGAATACATCGAGCAGTTCTATTCAAGCGGAAACAGAATAGAATACGCCGAAGGCAAGGCTGAAGCAAAAATTTAATCGTCTATGATATTCGGCAATATCGAACTAAAGCACGGAATTGCTCTTGCACCGATGGCGGGATTTTCGGATTATGCTATGCGCCGTCTCGCTTTCGAATGGGGAGCGGAATATTCCGTTACCGAGATGATAAGCGCAAAGGCGACCGTTTATTCCGACAAAAAAACGCTCCGTCTTGCTCGCATAACGAGCCACGAGGCGCCCACGGCGATACAGATTTTCGGCTCCGAGCCGCAAATTATGGCAGAGGCGGCAAGCATTCTTTCGGTAGGAGAGGACGTTCCCCCCGTTGCAATAGATATCAATATGGGCTGCCCCGTTCATAAGATATATTCTAACGGCGAGGGCAGCGCCCTTATGAAAAATCCAACGCTGATACACGACGTAACGGCGGCGGTTGTCAAGGCAACGGCTTTACCCGTAACCGTTAAGCTTCGCCTTGGAATTGACGCACAGAGCATAAACGCAACCGAATGTGCACTTGCGGCAGAGAGCGCGGGTGCGGCGGCAATAACCCTGCACGGCAGAACTCGCACGCAAATGTATTCGGGATATGCCGATATGAGCGAGGTTGCGAAGGTAAAATCGGCACTACACATACCTCTTTTTGCAAACGGAGATATAAACACCGCTGCTGACGCTATCAGAGTATTTGCCCAAACAAAGGCTGACGGAATAATGATAGGCAGAGGTGCTATCGGAAACCCGTTTATATTTTCCGAAATCAAAGCGGCGCTTTCGGGCGAGGAATTTTCACTGCCGGAGCTTTCAGTAATAAAGGAAACCGCGCTGACGCATTTATACTATGCAGCATCGGAAAAGGGAGAGCATACCGCCGTGCACGAAGCGCGCGGTCAGCTTGCAAAATATTTTCATTCGTTCCGCGGCTGTGCGGAATTGAGAGGAAAAATAAACCGAGCCGAAAAAATCGCAGAGATAGAGGCTCTTATAAAAGATTTTAACTAAACAACAAAAGACCGTTTGGAAACCAAACGGTCTTTTTTGCTTTTACTTATTCACGCTTGAGATGAACTTGAGGAATGCTTCTCTTCCCTCACGAGTATCCTTATAAACACCTGCGTCACGCAGAACGTCGACAAAGGTTTTTCCGATTTCGGATTTCAAAATTGCGTCAACGTTTTCCTCCGTGAAGCTATATTTATCCTTAAAAGTGTCAAACCATTCACTGTGTTTTTCGGTAATTTCGTTTGTTTTAAGTGACACGCCTGCCAAGATAGCTGTTTTCATCGCCTCAATTTCCTCTTTAAGCCTTGCGGGGAGAACCGCAAGACCCATAACCTCGATAAGACCGATATTTTCCTTTTTGATATTATGCTTATCGGCATGAGGATGGAAAAGACCGAGGGGGTGCTCGTCTGTGGTTATATTGTTACGCAAAACGAGGTCAAGCTCAAAGCTCTCGCCGCGTCTTCTTGCTATAGGAGTTATGGTGTTGTGCGGCTCTGCGTCCGTTTCTGCGAATATATTTGCCGCAGGGTCGCTATACTTGCGCCAAGACTCAAGAATTTCGTCCGCAAGGGATATGAGGCTATCCTTATTTTGCGACGTAAGTCTTATAACAGACATCGGCCATTTTACTATTCCGCCCACCACCTCGGGATAATTAACAAAAGAAACGGGAATTTCAACGGGCGCATTCTCCATAGCAAAGGTATACCGTCCCCCCTGCATATGATCATGGGACAGAATTGAGCCGCCCACAATTTTAAGATCGGCATTGGAGCCTATGAAATAATGAGGGAACTCGGTAACGAACCCGAGCAGCTTTACAAAAGTGCTTCTATCTATTTTCATCGGGCGATGCTCTGCTGAAAGGGCTATACAGTGCTCGTTATAATAAACGTAGGGCGAATACTGCAAATACCACTTCTCCCCGCCGAGAGAAAAGGGAATCTGACGCAGATTTTGTCTTGCCGCCTTTGTGAGCGTTCCCGCAAATCCCTCATTTTCGTGGCAGAGCGCGCATTTCGGATAATCGGTTTGCGGCAAGAGCTTTGCCATCGCAATAGCCTTCGGGTCCTTTTCGGGCTTGGAAAGATTGACGGTTACGTCTATCTCACCGTATTCGGAATCATATTTCCACTTCAAATCCTTTTTGATTCTATCGGTGCGAATATAATTTGAATCGCAAGCAAGACGGTAATAATTATCGGTTGCCAATTCGGGAGATATTTGATAATCACGCCCGAATTTCGATATAACCTCCGAGGGTCTGGGGGTAAGCGCGCCCATGACCTTCGTATCAAAAAGGTCGCGGTACACAACGCTGTTATTTTCTATAAGTCCCGCTTCGAACGCGTATTCGCAGAGGTCGGACAGTATATCCGCAACGTCACGCACCTCGCCCGTGCTTTCAAGCTCTATTGACGAAATGCCGAGAATCTGCATAAGCGAGGAAACGGCATACGCACAGTCCTCCTCACAAATGAGTCCGCGCGATTTTGCATATTCAACCAATTCTCCGACAATGGCACCGATTTTCATTTTTCACTCCAAAAAATCAAAAATTTTATTCGATAACAAACTGCTCGTCTTCCTTGAGGTCAACAACCGTGCAGTCGTTCATATACGTTGCTTCGGGAAGAACGATAATTGCACAAAGCTCGTCAGCCTTTCTGGGCAAGGGGGCAAGGTGCCAAACGCAAGCGTTCATACGGATAACCGTGTTCTTGGGAACGATAAACGCCTTTGTGTATTCGGGAACGGGCTTGCCTGCCGAGGGGGGAGCAACGTGCAAAATCATATCGTCGTTAAGAGGGATAATAATTTCAGCAGTGGTGGTGTGATACTCCGCCTGCGTTACGTGCATTTTCTCGGGCTTTTTTACCATAATGGGCGAGAATGCCATATTAGCGCAACCGGGGTTTACCGTCAATCTGTCGGGGAAGAAGCGGTGAAGCTCTCCGCAAAGTGCGTATCCCTCGGGCTTTGTCATTGTGTAGTATGCTCCAAAGGGTGCAAACGCTTCCTTTGTAAGCTTTTCGGGTTTAATGGTTCTCATATCTTGTGCCTCCGTAAATTTATTATTGTATTTATACATAATTATATAGCAACTTTTGGGAAAAATCAAGTTTTTAGCAAAATAATACTTTAATTTTTGTCTTATTTTGACTCTGGGGATACTTATAGCCTCAAGAGGCTCGATTTGTCCTTTTTTATTTAACTTTTTTCGCAAAAAAACATATGATTATACTGTAAAGCAGATTGATTTTGCTTTCAAATTACATTCGGAGAAAAACCAATGATAATAGAAAATTTAGGCAACGGCACAAGATGCAAGGAAGCCTTGCGTTTGCTTGTCGAAGCACAGGCGCGAGGGGAGATTCCCGCTTCGTTCAAGCGTTTTTTTCTGCTGCCGATTCCCACCACGCGAGATAAGATGCATTTATCGGGCACCGATAAGCTTGTCAGCGAGGTTTTTGCCGACTTAAAAGAGGGGGATTTCGTTGCGGGATACGGAATTGAGCGCAACGATAAGAATGAGGCACGCGAGCGCGGTGCGATTGTTTACGACGCCGCTTGCGACGAGGAATTCCTTGCCGAAAATGCGGAGCAATCGGCACTTGGGGCACTCGGATATATTCTCTCGAATATAGACACCGCACCGAGCGAAACGGAATTTGCCATTGTGGGCTACGGGCGTATAGGCTCACGCCTTGTCAGAATGCTCCTCTTCCTTGGCGGAAAGGTTAAAATTTACACTACAAACGAAAAAACCTGCATCGAGCTTAACGAATGCGGCATTGACGCACATCTCATAGACAGAGAAGCACCGATTTTAAAGACCGATGCAAAGGTGATAATAAATACTGCACCAACAAATCTTGCCCCATCGTTTCCGAGCGGAAAAATTCCGCACGGCACGCGCATAATCGAGCTTGCCTCGGGCGAAAACTTCGGCGGGATAGACGGCATCGAAAGGCTGCCGGGAATACCCGACAAATACTACGGAAAATCCGCGGGCAAAAACTACTTTTCAAAATTTATGGATTACATGAACGAGGTGACGAAAAAATGATAGGATATGCTTTTTGCGGCTCATTTTGCACCCTTTCGCAATCGTTTAGCGCTATGTCGCAGCTCATTGATATGGGATACGACGTTCAGCCGATAATGAGCGAAAACGCATACTCAACCGATACGAGATTTTTTAAGGCAGAGGATTTTCAACGTATGGTATACGAGCGGTGCGGCAGAAAAATCGTTAACACCATAACCAAGGCAGAGCCTTTCGGGCCAAATAGGCTCGATGCGCTGATAATTTCCCCATGCACGGGAAACACGCTTGCAAAAATCGCGATGGGAATCACAGATACTGCGGTTACCATGGCAGCAAAGGCACATCTGCGGTGCGACGGAGAGCTTTTAATTGCGCTTGCGTCAAACGACTCTATGTCGCAAAATCTCAAGAATATAGCGGCGCTTTTGACCAGAAAGTCCGTCTATTTCGTGCCGATGAAGCAAGACGCACCCGCGGCAAAGCCGCATTCCTTGGTGGCGGATTTCGGAATGCTTTGCGATTCCTTTGCGGCTATGCGAGAGGGACGGCAGCTGCGCCCTCTTTTTACGTAACGGGTTATATACCTAGTTTACGGATTCATCTTAAATCGCACCGCACAATTCTCATATACGCGCACCTTGACAAAGGTGCGCGTTTTTGCTAAAATAAATTCAATTAAGTAAGAAACGAGCTGTTTTTATATGAAAAGAAAAACCAAGCTGCCGGAGCTGCTCGCTCCCGCCGGAAGCTTTGAGGCCTTGATTGCGGCAATAAGCGCAGGCGCGGACGCAATATACATAGGCGGAAAATCCTTTGGTGCGAGAGCGTATGCAAAAAATTTTGATTTGGACGAAATAAAAAAAGCCGTCGAAATCTGCCATATTCACGGCGTAAAGCTTTACGTGACGCTTAATACTCTCGTTTACGACAAAGAGCTTCCCTCTCTTTCGGATTTCGCATTTGAGCTTTACAAGGCGGGCATTGACGCCGTTATATCCGCCGACATTGGAGCTATAAGCGAAATCAAAAGACGGATTCCGAGCCTTGAAATACACGCATCAACGCAAGCGTCGGCAAACAACACCCTCGGTGCAGACCTTTTATACTCACTCGGTGCAAAAAGAGTGGTTCTGGCAAGAGAGCTTACGCGCGAGGATATTGAATCGGCGGTCAGCGAAAGCAAAGCTGAAATAGAAGTTTTTTTACACGGGGCACTCTGTGTTTGCCATTCGGGGCAGTGCCTTATGTCCTCTATGGTTGGCGGAAGAAGCGGAAACCGCGGCGAATGCGCCCAACCCTGCCGGCGTCCCTACAAAAACGGATACCCTCTTTCATTAAAGGACCTCTCACTTCACCGCCACGTGAAAGCGCTTATAGACAGCGGTGTTGCTTCATTAAAAATAGAGGGACGAATGAAATCGCCCGACTACGTATACAGAGTTACAAGGATATATAGACAACTCCTTGACGAATACAAAAACGGCTCCGACGAGGACGAAAGACAGCTTAAACAGATATTTTCGCGCGGTGGATTTACCGACGGCTATTTCGTGCGCCGCACGGGACGCGATATGCTCGGAATCAGAAGCGAGGAGGACAAGGCCGACTCGCGCGCAAGCGAAATAATAATTCCCGCACCGAAAAAGGTTGAAATATCGGCAGAAGCTGAAATACTGCTTGGAAATCCCGCGCGCCTCACCTTTACGCTCGGAGAAAAGCAGGTCACAGTTTACGGCGACCGCGCCGAAGAAGCGCAAAACGCGCCCCTCACCGAAAAATCGGTCAAGGAGCGACTGATGAAGCTCGGCGGCACGGAATTTTCGCTTTCGGAGGAAAGAATTTCCCTTACCCTTGGCGAAAACGTTAACCTTTCCCCCGCAAAAATCAACGACCTACGCAGAAAAGCGGTAAGCGCGCTTTTGAATTCCGAAATAGAATGTGATGACGTCGGAGAATTCCGGCAGGAGAAAAAATCGGACGCGCAAAAGTCAAAAAAACACCGCAAAACAGCATATTTCCACGACCCGAAAGCTCTCGCGGAGCTGAAGCGAATATCCCCCGAAAGTCTTTCCGTTTTTGATAAAATATTCATTCCGCTCTTTAAGATAAACGAATACGACGGATGTGACGTTGGCGTTGCGCTTCCGCCCGTCATATTTGACAGCGAGCTTCCCGAAATCAAAAAGCTGCTCACTCTCGCAAGGGAGCGCGGAATAAACGACGCCCTTATATCAAACGTTTCGCACGTTTTGCTGGCAAAGGAATTCGGACTTACTCCGACGGGAGATTTCAGACTTAACGTTACAAATTCCCTCTCAAAAAATATGTATGGCGAGCTTGGAATTTCCGACCTTATCCTTTCCCCCGAGCTTACCGTGCCTATGGCAAGAGATATAGGTGAGAGCGTTATAGTTTACGGAAGAATTCCGCTTATGCTCACCGAGCGCTGCTTTATAAAGGACAGCTTTGGCTGCAAGAGCTGCAACAATGCCGCACTGACAGACAGAACGGGCGCAAAATTTCCGCTTGTGCGCGAATTTTCGCACCGAAATCTTATCCTCAATTCCACCCCGACTTATATGGGCGACAAGCGCGCAGAGCTTGAAGCGGCAAATCTTTTCAGCCATCATTTCATATTCACCACCGAAACGGCGCGCGAATGCGCGGCGGTTATATCGGCATACAAGGCGAAAAAGCCACTTCCTTTCCCCGTTCGCAGAATGGGAAAAAGATAATAAAAAGAACCGCAAGAGAGGAAATCCAAGCCTCACTCCGCGGTTCTTTTGAATTTTAAAGCTTCTTTCTTGAAAAAAGGTGATATTTATTTTCGATTGCTTCGCTATCCACCGTATTTACGTCACAGTAAAGGTATGGTGCGTTTGCGGTATTAACTCTGCCGACTCGTTCGGGAATTTCGTATTTTTCTTTCGTGTAGCTCGGGTCTAATATGCAAAATTCCTTACCGTCGCACGCAACGAGCGTCATATAGTGGGAGCGCATAGTGAAAAGTCCCGCCATACCCTCCTTGTGACCGACAAGAACTATCGCAGCTCCGCCGCGCTGAATATGCGAAATCACCTCGGAAAGCTCATTAGTGCGAGAATAATCAAGTCCGTATTTTTCCGCAATAATGCCGCCAAGAACCGACATGCTCGTTCCAAGACATAAATTTGCCTGATTCTCCTCGGAAAGCTTGACACACTCTTCAATAGATAATGATTTATCCGTCAAGGCGTCTATAACCATCGCCGCGCAGCAAAGACCGCAACCTGACGTTGCAACGTTATCTCTGCCCTCGGGAGGTCCGCCCGCCGCCATATTATGCTTATATGGGATATGTCTGTATTCCAGCTGATTTAAGTATTTCATTTTTCTTCTCCAAGTATTGATTTTATCGCTTTTATTTTAACATCACGGGGCAAAAAAGTCAACGCATATATTGAATTTGCATATTTTTTATGTTAAAATTATTCTGAAAGAAATTTTAAGGAGCAAAGATGAAAACCTACATTTTTGATTTTGACGGTACGTTAGTCGATTCTATGCCTATATGGAGCGGCGTCATGAAAAGAATTCTCGACGAAACGAACACACCATACGGAGCCGACCTCATAAAAACCATAACTCCGCTCGGAACAATGGGCACCTCCGAATACTTTACAAAAATAGGCTGCCCCCTTTCGTGCGAGGAAATAATCAAAAAGATGGCAGAATATTTAATTGCCGAATACACCTATAACGTGCCGGCAAAGAAAAACGTTATAGAAACGCTAAAGGAATTGAAAAAGCGTGGCGCTTCCCTAAACGTGCTTACGGCAAGTCCGCACGAAACGCTTGACCCATGTCTTAAAAGACTTGGAATTTTCGATATTTTCGATAACGTTTGGTCATGCAACGATTTCAACACGTCAAAGGCCGACCCGCAAATATATCACCGTGCGGCAGAAAAGCTCGGTGCAGCGGTTGCGGACGTTGCCTTTCTTGACGATAACATCGACGCAGATAAAACCGCAAAGCGTGCAGGAATGACCGTTTTCGGCGTTTATGACGACACCTCGCGCGACTATATTGAGGATATGAAAGCGGTTTGCGACAGATATATATACGATTTTTCGGAGCTTCTCTGAGGCTTCGGCTGACAACCATAAAAAGCCACGGCTCATTTTTGTCCGTGGCTTTTGTCTGTTATGTGATCCGTTGAGAACGTTGTGATTTATCAAGCAATATAGAATTCTTACAATGGAAAGGCAACTCTATACGTCAATCCTGCGTATTTTTGCTTTAGCTTTTCAAAAGATTCTACGTATTTTTGTATTTTTTCCTCGTTACCCGCTACTTTCAATGTAGGTTTGCGTTTTCCAACAATCATTGCTTTGGGAACATCTACCGAATTTTCATTTGATTCAAAAAGCATACAATCAACCTTTGCCTTGATAGCATACCCCTCCATTAACGGATAATTTGCGGCAATCCAAGCAACTTGCTCTGTAGTAAACATATTGATAGCAAAATCAAACGTTTTAAGGCTGGGGAGCGCTTCAAGAAAAGACAAATCGTTATCCTTGATGGCTCGCCCCGAAAATGACAAACGCTCTATATTAGTATTTGACAAAGGCATTAAGCTATCAATTTTCATCGTGCTCCAAATGGCGTTTCCGATTCTAAATTCTTTCAACACAGGCGCTGTTTCGATAGATTGGATTGAAACAAGCCTAGAAAAATCCTCGATACAAAGAGCTGTTAAAGATGTGTTTTCCGTCATATTCCAAAGAGCCGTTACTCTTTGATTATAAAAGAAATGCACATACTCAAGCTGCGGCAACGTTCCGAGCAATGAGAGATCTTCTACAAATTTATTCTTAAAAAAACGAATAGCTTTTAGTTGCTTTCCGTAGGTATTGATAAAATACTCGAAAGTATCTTGTTGCAATCCGGAAATCGTGACAACTTCAGCGTCGGGATATAATTTCAGCTTATCAATATCTTCAACAGTTATTTTTTCACTACCGAGATGCATCTTTTCGTTGCAAAGCCAAAGGCAAGTGTGCGATTTTGTGGTTTTGTCATAATCAAAATCGCCGTTTACAAAAGATTTAAAAGAAAAATCCATCACATATGCCCCTAATTTATCAAATTCAAGTGTGTCTTACGTGTTTTTACTCCGCAACAATTTCAAGCTCGAAGATTGAAACCTTCTTGCAGGGCACGAAATCCATCATATAATACTCGGCATTATTCTTTGACGCGTTTTCAACGGAAATTGAAACGCTCCATACGTCTGCGTCGTATTTTATGGCAACGTTTTCGATATAAACCACACCCCGTGTGTCGATATTCGGCTTTATTTTCGAGCATATGCGCTCGGTGACGCTTCTTTGTACGTCAAACGAGAAGCGGTCTGTGAGCTTAACTGCGCGGTCGGTGAAATCAAAATTTCTCTTTATCGAATCGTTTTCCGAAAGACACTCGTATGCTCCCGCAATTTCAACAGAAACTCTGCCACACTCGTATTTAAAGTCCTTTGCCGCAAAATTTCTTCCGTTCTTTTGAAGATTTCCGTCAATTATCGGCACGTTGTGGCTTCTTGCCGAGGTTTCAAGTATGCTATAACGCTCGGGGCTGAAATATTGCTTGGTATAAACGCCTGAACCGAGGTCGGATATAATCTGCTTATTTCCCACGGCGAAAATGAAATTACCAACGTCGTTATGATTATGATGCTCGGCATTGTGGCCGCCCTTTGCGGCAAAGCCGTAATTTGTATTACGTCTTATATACCACTCTGCTTCGGGCGCGTAAAACTCGCGCTCCTCATTAACCGAATTTCCCGAATCCTCCTCCTCATAAAACCAAAGCGCTTCATAAAAGCGAATCGGCACGTCGTAATCGTGGGTAAAGGCGGATTTCTTGCAACCCGAGCTTTTCATAACGTCGGGATATTCCTTGGCAATATAGTGCATTCTTCCGTTAACCCTGCCGCCGTGTTCTCCGCAATCGGCAAAGTTGGCAACAACTCCGTCACCTATGAAAATATTATCGTAGAACGTCAAAATCTTTTTGATTTTGGGGTCCTTGAAATAGTCTATCTCGCCCTCTGTAAAGGTTCTTATCATATCGGCGTAGGGCAGAAACGTTCCTATGCCGTAATTCCAATATCCGCCACCCTCGTAGCAAACGCCCTCGGAGGAAAATCCGCGGATAAATCCCGCCATTGATTTTTCAAATCTCGGGATAAGCTCCCTTGCCTTTTCGGGACGCATAAGCATAAATGCGCACGCAACCGAGCCCATACATACAGCCGTCCAGTTGCTCGTTCCCGTTTCCCACCAGCTATAAGGCTCGTTTTTAAGGAACGGCTCGAACACTCTGCGTTCAACCTCCGCATTTATGCGGGAGCGGATAAGCGGCTCTAGCCTATCGCCAAGCAACGTTGATATAATCGCAAGATAAAATCCCATCGAAGCACCGCAAAGGTCTATATGGCAGTTGTTGTTTTCTTCAAAGCTAGGCTGATGAGCGGGCAGACACCACGTATATTCATCGCAAACCGTGTATATCGCGTCCATAAGGTAGTTTATGTACTTTTCTTCCTCGGGATATACGAGAGAAAGAAAGGCGGAAACCGTCATCGCCTTTCGGTGAACGGTGTACTCCTTTTCATAAACACTGCGATTTCCCGTAACGAAAAACAGCTTAAAATCGCTATAGCGAAGCGCTCTCAAATCTCCAAGACTCAAAAGCTCCTCAAAGTCGGAAAGCAACGCCTCGCGGTATCCCGCGTAGCAATCCTTTTCTCTGACCTCGCGCCAGAATTCAGCACTCATTCCTTTTCCAAGCAGTTGCATTTTATTCCCTCTCCTAACAGTTGCTATTTGCGCTTTCGTCCGCAAAAATCTTGCGGTGCGCTGGGTAAATTATTCAAACTTATCTACGGTAAGCACGAAGTCGCAAAGCTCTCCCTTTTGCTTAAAGTCTATAAAGTAGCAAAGCTTAGCGTCTCTTGCGGACGGCTCGATATTGCTAACGTATGCCTCCCACTTTTCTGCATCGTATCTCACGGGAACACCCGCAATCATAACTACGCCAAGGGTTGAAAGGTCGGGCTCGCTTCTTGTTACTACTCTCTCCACAACCTCTCTCTTTTTGTTAAAGGTGAACGTGTCGGTAAGCTTAAATCCCTCGTCACGTATATCGAAGCGGCGGTCAATTCTCTCGTCTGCGTCAAAAATTCCGTATGCTCTCGATATTTCAATATTGAGAACGTCGTTTTCGTACTTAAATTCGCTTGCGCAAAATTCCTTTCCGGGCTGCTGAAGCTGACCGTCTACTATGGGAAGGCTGTGCGAGCGCGCTGACGGCTCAAGACAGGTATATCTGTTAGGACCGAAATAATCTCTTATATAGACGCCAACACCGAGGTCGCAAAGCACGTGGTCGCCATTCTTTGCATATATGAAATGACCTATATCGTTATGGTTATGGTGCTCGGCATTATCGCCGCCCTTTGCGGCAAATCCTGCCATGGGGGTATGTCTTATGTACCAATGCGCACTAGGTGCGTAAAATTCCGAATAATAGTTATCACCGATATCCTCATCGTGAGTATCAATAGCGAGAACGTCGAGAATTGTTTCAAGCTTTCCGCAAAACTCGTTGCTTGAATAGAACGACGTCTTTTCGATGGGCGGAACGTTTATTTCGGGATATTCGGGCTTCAAGCTGCGCGAAAGTCCGCCGAGAAGTCCCATAAGCTCACTGTCCGCAAAGTTTGCATTAGATCTGCCGGAGAGGAATATTCTTTGATAGAAAAGCGACATATTCTTTACCTTGGGGCGCGTAAAGAAATCAATCTCGCCGTCAGTAAATGCTCTGACCGACTTTGCAAACGAAACGAAAGCACCGAAGCCGAAGAGCCAATATCCGCCGCCCTCGTAGCATATTCCCTCCTCGGAAAAGCTGGTTATATATTTTTCCATAGTGCCCATAAATCTTGGGATAAGCTCCTTTGCTCTTTCCGGGCGAAGAAGCATATACGCCTTGGCAACCGAACCCATACAAACGGCACCCCAGTTGCTCGTGCAGGTTTCCCACCAGCCGTAAGGCACGTTGTTTTCAAAGGGTGTAAAGGTGCGGCGGTCTATCTCGGCAAGAATTCTGGAGCGAATGAGCGGATCAAGTCTCTCACCAAGCAAAACGTACATAGCACCGAGGTCCATAGCAACTCTCGCTGCGGTTAGGTCTATTATCGTGTTATCGTTATCTGTGAAATTCCCGTTTTGATGCGCCGGATACGACCAAGTATATTCGTCACAAAGCGTATATATTGCGTCCATGAGGTAGTTTATGTACTTATCTTCCTCAGGATACATAAGGCTGAGTATCGCGCTGACTGTTGCGGCATGGCGATGATGCTCGTATGATTTTTGATAGGTAGAACGCTCGCCCGTTATGAAGAACATTCTCCATTCACTATATTTAAGCGCCTTTAACGAGCCCTCCTCCATAAGACTGTCCCAATCTCTGAAAAGGATTTCTCTGAATTTTTCAAGGCGCGGATCGACTCTCGCTTCTTCCCAAAGCTCTCTTTCCATTGCGCGTCCGAGAATATGCATAGTATTTTCTCCTGTTTTGAACGTATTTGTTTTCAAAGCACAAAGCTTGGCTTATAAGCCTATTTTAGCATATTGATTTCCGTTTTACAATACTATTGTAAAATTTAAAAAACAAAAAACAGATGCCACCCAAAATCTCAAAATCAAGACCATGTTATGACATCTGTTTTATTAAATTTATCAGCCTATTTCAGCCGTGAATACATCGGTTTTGATTATCGGCCTAAAGTCAATCATATAGCAGCAGCGATTTTCCGTGCCGCTCGGCTCAAACGAAACCTCAACGCTCCACGCATTCGCGTCGTATTTGATAGCCGTTCCGTCAACGTAAACCGTACCCCGTGTATCAGTATTCGGCTCGATACGCGTTACAAATCTTTCAACCACCGCTCTTTCGCTATCGAAAGAGAATTTATCGGTAAGGGTGACTCCGCTATCCGAAAGAGTAAAGCTTCTCTCTATTTTTTCGCTTGCGGAAAGATTTTTGTACGCTCCCGCGATATCGAGAGTGACCTTGCCGTTTTCATACTTGAAGTCCCTCGCGGCATATTCCTTGCCGTTCATTTGATATTCCCCGTCAATAATCGGAACGCTGTGACCGCGCGCCGAGGTTTCGAGGATACCGTACCTTTCATGGCCGAAATACTGCCTTGTGTAAACTCCGACACCGAGGTCGCAAAGAATCTGCCGATTTCCTTTTGCAAATATAAAGTGACCAACGTCGTTATGGTTATGATACTCGTTGTTATTTCCGCCCTTTGCGGCAAAGCCGTAATTTTCGGTGCGTTTTATATACCACTCGGCACTTGTAGCATAAAACTCGGAGGACACATTCGCGTTTTCTGCCTTTTCGGTGTCATAATACCAAAGCGCCTGTCTAAATCCTTCGCAGAATGAATAGGTCATGGAAAACTTGGAATTTTCAAAGCTAACGTTTTTCATCTCGTCGGGATACTCCGCCTTGAGATAGTGCATACGGCCCATAGCCAAGCTTTTGTTCGCTCCGCAGTCTGCAAAGTTTGCAATCACGTTGTCACCGATGAAAATTTTGTTGTAAAATGTAGCAATCTTCTTTACTCGCGGGTCGGTAAAATAATTCTCCTTGCCGTCTGTAAAGGTTCTTAACATATCCGCGTATGCAAGGAAATGCCCGACTCCGTAATTCCAATAATCGCCGCCCTCGTAGCAAACGCCCTCGTCGGAAAATCCGAGAAGAAATCCCGCCATTGACTTTTGGAATCTCGGGATAAGCTCCCTCGCCTTTTCGGGACGCATAAGCATAAAGGTGCAAGCAACCGAGCCCATACAAACGGCTACCCAGTTACTCGTGCAGGTTTCCCACCACCAATATGGCTCCCACGCAAGAAAGGGAGTGAAAATTCTGCGTTCAAGCTCTGCCTCTATTCTGGAGAGAATAAGCGGCTCAAGCCTATCGTTAAGAAGCGTGTGTATTTCCGAAAGGTAAAATCCCGTCAGAGCAGCAAAAAGGTCTATATGACAGTTGTTGTTTTCCTCAAAGCTAGGCTGATGAGCAGGCAAGCACCACGTATATTCATCGCAAACCGCATAGATTGCGTCCATAAGATAATTTAAGTACTGTTCTTCTTCCGGATACACAAGACTCATAAGAGCAGCGGCAGTCATACCCTCAAGGTTTTGGAAATATGAGTTCTGATAAATTTCTCTGTTTCCGTCAACAAAGAACATTTTAAACTCGCTATATCTTAACGCCCTTATATCTCCGCGCGAGATCGCCTTGTTCCAAGCGTCGTTCAAGACCTCGCGGTATCCCGCAAAGCTTTCGCTTTCACGCACGGTGTTCCAAAAAGATTTATCCATACCTTTTCCAAGCAAATTCATAGTTTTTCTCCTTTATCGCAAATCGGCAAAGTGCTAAAACGAAGCAAATTCATCACACAAACTCATTATATCAAACCCGCGCTCCTTTTTCAATATAAAATAAAATTTTAGATAACGTTATAAAAGGGGCAAATCGGGTCATTTTTATATGCAAAAAATGCCTTTTATCAAGCTTTTTTCAAAAAAATAATATTTTTTCAAAAAACCGTTGACTTTCGCTTTTTTTTATGCTATAATAGGTATCGCTCGTGACAGAAAGGCATATAATACTACTGTCAAACATAATATTCCTCCTTAGCTCAGTCGGTAGAGCACCTGACTGTTAATCAGGTTGTCGCTGGTTCGAGCCCAGCAGGGGGAGCCAAAAAATCCAAGTCGAAAGACTTGGATTTTTTTATCCATTGCGAAAGCAATGGTATATCATCACGCTTTAGCGTGTATATCATCCGCTTTGACGAGCATATCTCGCCAAAGCGAGCATATCATCAGCCGTAGGCTGTATTTTACTTTCGCAATGATGATATACAAAGCGTTCCGCTTTGGTGATATGCAATTCCTTGCGGAATTGATGATATACACGCCTACGGCGTGATTTCTTAAGTTGCATTTTTGTACTATGAGCTCAAAAATCCCCAAGTTATACCCTTTTTGCGTTTGTGCGCTTGACAAAAACGCAAAAGAATGATACAATGTAATTTAATGTTATTTAAAAGAATAGGCAAGGAGTTGATTTTTCCGTGGGTAGTGACAGTATACCTTTATGGATAATTTTTATTATTTGTGTTGTGGGGGGAGCTTATTTTGCTGCTACCGAAAGTTCGTTTTCGGCGGTTAACAAGATAAAAATAAAGGCTCTCGCCGATGACGGAAACAAAAAAGCAAACGGAGTTATGTTTATTATCAATAAATTTGATAAAGCATTGACTACGCTGCTGCTCGGCAATAACGTTACGAAAATTGCAGGAGCTTCCGTTTTTACGATGATAGCAACCGATATTGCGACAGAAAAATTCAATGCTACAGAAAAAGACATTGATTCTTTCGCTTTCTCGATGATATGCTCGGTTTTGAGTACGGTTATCATTTTCCTGTTCAGCGAAATGATACCGAAAAGCTTTGCCAACGACCGTAGCGAATCCGTGTCGTTATTTTTCCAAGGCACGCTTCGTTTTCTGATGAAAATACTCACTCCGATTTCTTTCATTTTCGCTCTCATATCAAGCTTGGCATCAAAGATATTCTCAAGAAAAGAAGCCGAGCCCACCATAACGGAAGATGAGCTTGCGGAAATTATAGAAACCGCAGAGGAAGAGGGCGTTGTTGACGAAGAGCAGAGCGATATGCTCATTTCAGCAATCGAATTTGCAAAGACGACCGCATCGGATATAATGACGATGGAAAAGGACATTGATTTCATAAGAGTCAATGCTTCGCCAAAAGAAATTTTGGAGGCCATTCGCAACACCAATCATTCACGTTTACCCATAAAGGCGGAAAATTCGGACAGAATAGTCGGAATTTTACGCACAAGAACCTATCTTATTGAGTATAAGCGCAATCCCAACGTTAAGCTGCGCAGTGTTATGAAGTCTCCCTACCGCGTTCACAAGGACGCGAAAATAGACGATCTTCTCACCGTTATGCGTCAGCACAAGCTGCAGATAGCTCTTGTTCTTGACGATGACAAAAAGGTTGTCGGTCTTGTAACCATCGAGGATATTCTCGAGGAGCTTGTCGGCGAAATTTTCGACGAAGAGGACGTTATTGACCAGAACTTCCAAGCGCTTGGCGGAAACAAGTACACGGTTAACACGCATATGCTTATGTCGTCTGTATTTGAACGCATGGGACTTGATGCTGCACCGAGAAACATCGCAACAAAGCCGCTTCTCTCATTCATACTTGAAACGATAGGACATTTGCCCGCAGAAGACGAAACCTTTATTTACGATAATATGGAATTCACCGCCAAAACACTTGTTGACGGACGAGTTACAGAGGTTCTTATTCATATTCTTGACGAAGACGATATTGCAGATCTTCTCGCAAAAGAATCCGACGAGGAGGTGAAGGCATGACGTTCAAGGAACATTTTATTCATATGTGGTGGGCATACGCCGTTATTTTTGTTATGATTTGCCTTTCCGCATATTTCTCCGCTTCCGAGATAGCTTTTAACAGCGCAAACAAGATACGCCTCAAGAAGACTTGCGAATGCGGAAGCTGCACTGCCAAGGTTGCTTATTCGATTTGCGACAAGTTCACCATTTCCCTTTCGGCTATACTTATAGGAAACAACCTTGCGAACATCGCGGTTTCAACCTGTTCAACCCTTATAGTTATGAATCTCTTTAAGGATAACGTTGCGGTTGCTTCCACGATTTCCACTATACTTATTACTGTTATAATCCTCATTTTTGGTGAGATAGTTCCCAAAATTCTTTCAAAGCAAAACGCGGACGTCGTCGTTCGCATAGTAGCTGTTCCGACACGTATTTTAACGATAGCTCTCAGCCCGTTCGTATTTCTCGTTATGGCAATACTCATTGTTTTGAGAAAAATTTGGGGCAGCGACCACAAGGCAGACGATCCGACGGTTACTGAAGAAGAGCTTGTTTCCATTATCGACACCGTCGAGGAAGAGGGCGTTATAAACGAGGGACAGGGCGAGCTGCTTCAATCCACGCTTGATTTCAGCGACACGACGATAGAAAAAATAATGACCCCCCGAATCGACGTTACCGCGATTGATATTGATGACGAGGACGAGAAAATCTCGGCACTTTTGTCAGACGCAACGCAGTTCTCGCGCTTGCCCGTTTACGAGGACAGCATAGACAACATCGTTGGAATTTTGTCACTAACAAGATACTACAAGGCAACACTCGACAACGAAAAGCCCGATATACGCTCAATGCTTCTAAAGCCCTGCAAGCTTCACAAAACGATGAAGCTCCCCGCGGCGCTCGCAAAGCTGCGCGAGGCAAAAATGCACCTTGCCATAGTTATCGACGAATACGGCGGAACGCTCGGCGTTGTTACTATGGAGGATATCCTTGAGGAGCTTGTCGGAGATATTTGGGACGACACCGACGTTATTATAACCGAATGTCGCTCCACGGGCGAGAACACCTACGAGGTTATCGGTGATATGAATATCGACGACTTCTTTGACGAAATCGAGTTCAATAAGCCAGAGGATTTCTCTTGCGAATACTCCACCATAGGCGGTTGGGCAATTCAAATGCTCAATGCCGACCCTCACGTTGGCGACAGCTTCAGATACGAAAACATTTTCGTTATAGTCGCTAATATGGACGAGGAGCGCGTCACAAAGCTCACCGTTCTTGTTGAGGATAAGAAGCCCGCAGAGGAGCCCGTTGATTAAGCTTTAATTTTCCTAAAATTAGCAAAGCCCCGTCTTTTCTTGACAGAGACGGGGCTTTATGATATACTAGAGCATATAAAATTAAGTCACGAAAGTGAGAGCTTTTATGAAAAAAAGATTAGCTTTAAAAATATCGGGAATTATCGTTGTCAGCGTTATTGCGTTTTTCGCGGTAATAAACCTCATTCCACCGAAAAAGAATATAGAAGCAAACCCCTTTATCGTTGAAAAGGGCGAGCTTCCTATGATTGCCGCTCACAGAGGAGGAAGCACCAATAACCCCGAAAATACGCTTCTCGCATTCAAGGAAGCAGTCAATACGATTGGCGTTGATATAATAGAGAGCGACCTTTACCTCACAAAAGACGGATATCTCGTTTACAATCACGACAGCTACGTTGACGAAACTTGCAACGTTAACGGAGATATAAGCCTTGCCGAAGTCAAGGAGCTTTGCAAGGACAAAAACAATCGCCACTACATATCGGATATGACGCTTGCCGAGCTTGAGATGTATAACTTTGGATTCTACTTCGAGGACGAAAACGGTGAGAGAATATACAAAAACGTTGAAAATATCGAGGAATACGGACTTCAGATAGCAACTGTTGACCGCCTTTTCGAAATGTTTTACGAGAGCCACCCCGACTTGCTTTTCATCGTTGAAATCAAGAACGGCGGCGAGGAAGGCATAGAGGCGTGTCGCATTCTTAACGAAAATCTCAAAAAGTTCCCCAACTACAGAGACCAAATAGTTATCGGAACATTTAACGATGAAATCGAAGAAGAGCTTAAAACAAGCTACCCCGACCTTCTGCGCGGAGCACCCACGGGCACTGCCGCAAAATTCATACTCACCCAATATCTCGGAGTCAACCTTTTTGACAGATCCGACTTTGCTTGTCTTCAAATTCCGCTTTCATACGACCTTGGAATAGAGCTTCCCCTCGACAGAAAAACTCTTACGAAGCAGGCGCACCGTCGCAACGTGGCAATTCAATACTGGACTATAAACGACCCCGACGAGATGAGAATGCTTATTGAAATGGGCGTTGACTGCATTATGACCGACAACCCCAAACTGCTTTCCGAAATTCTCTCGGAGTATGAGAAATAAAGTCTTAAACCTTGGAGTTTTAAAAATGAAGCTTTACGCTCCGAATTACTATAAGCAATTTAATTGCATAGCCGACAAATGCACGCATAGCTGCTGCGTCGGTTGGGAAATAGACATAGATGATAGAACGGCAGAAAAATACGCCGTTCTTTCTTCTTCATACGGCGAATACATAAGAAAAAGCATAGCTTATGACGGCACCCGGCATTTTTGCCTGCTCGACAGTCAAAAATGCCCACACCTTAATGCGCAAGGACTTTGCAACGTCATACTGAACGCGGGAGAGGATTATCTCTGCGATATATGCCGCGAGCACCCCCGTTTTTACAATAAAACGTCACACGGGGTCGAGGTTGGAATTGGAATGTCGTGCGAGGAGTCTTGCCGAATTATCCTCTCGTCAGACGAATATCTTAATTTTTCTCATATCGGAGAGGTCGACGGGGAATGTGACACGACCTTTGACGCGGTATCTCTGCGTGGGGAAATCTATGAAATAATTTCACACGCTTCCCTCTCTTATGGCGAAATTCTCTCAAAGATACAGTCGAAATTCGAAATTTCTCCGAGCGAGCTTTCCGACTCAGAATGGAATGACGTTTTAACCTCGCTCGATTACCTTGACGAAAAAAACCGAGAAAGATTTTCCGCCTATTCCTCGGCCTCGGCTAAAGAAGCGGCGCCCGATTCTGTATTAAAGCGCGCACTTGCGTATTTTATTTTCCGCCACTGCTCACCCGCGCAAAACGAATCCGAATTCAAGGCGGCGCTCGGGCTTTCTCTTTTCCTTGAAAGGCTCATAGCCTCGGTTTCAAGAGCTGAAGCGGCAAGATCAATTCCCGAAATTATTGAAATTGCGCGCACCGTTTCCGAGGAGATAGAATACTGCGAGGAAAACACCGACTCGATAAAGCTTGAGTTCCTTTTCTAAAGATAACACTTTTTGAATATAAAACGGATTTCTAAACTGTTTTTCAAAAATCCGCACGATTTTACATTGCAATAATTAACAAAATGTTTTATAATTATAAACAAATAATAAAAGCTTTAGGGCTTTGGGTTTGATATAATTAAGGTGTCGACCTGTATTTTGATTTATTTGATTTATTGGAGGAAACCAACAAAGATGAAACGCATCATTTCACTGACACTAACGGTATGCGCGATAATATCTCTTCTTTCGCCTCTGCTTTCGCTTTCCGCAAGCGCGGCAGTGTCGCACGTTCAAAAGGACAAAGGTCTTACAATGGACGACTTCGTTGCAAACGACAAAAAGAGCTATTCATCGGATTATTACGAAACGGATAAAAGACTTGATGCCGTGCCGTATACCTTTGAGGCTTGGGTAAAAATCCCCTCTCACCTCATAACCTCGAATTGCGGAACTATAATCGGCAACCATTCCGCTAAAGCAGGCGGAAGATTCAAGCTTGAAATAGAGAAAAATCTTTGCCCCACACTCGCTTTATATAACAGAAACGGTGCTTCTCATATTGCATCCTTTACCTCTGACGCGTCAAAGATATACACGGGCGGTTGGGAGCATATAGTAATAACCGTTGACGAAGAAGCAAGCGAATTCCGCTGCTATATAAACGGAAAGTTCACCGAAGCAATCGCTTTCGAGAGCACCTGCGGTGAAAAATGCGCAAACGGTTGCCTTGGCGTTTTCTCATACGACTCCGCCATTCAATCTCCCATAGCGCTCGGCGGTGACTTCAATTACCTCAACAGCGGATATTTCAAGGGCGCGCTTCAGGACGTTGCCATGTACTCCGCGCCTCTCACGAGCGAAGAAATCAAAATGAGCTTCGAAAACGGAATAGATGCGGATCACGAAAGCCTTATTCTCTACTATGACATTGACGCTTCGGATAAGCACAAGGACATAAAGGACGAGAGCGGCAACGGATACGATATGTTTTATAACAAAAACTGGCTTACCGAAAGCGAAATGCAAGCAATTCGAGATGAGCTTCGATTTGCAAAGGAATATGCTTATTCGGTTGCAGTTATAGGCGACCCGCAATACGCAACAAGACTTTACCCAGACACCGTTGAAACTATGTATCAATGGATTGTTGATAACCAAAACGAAAAGGATATTCAGTACGTTATCGGTCTTGGAGATATAACCGACGACTGTACCGAAAAGGAATGGATTGCAGCCGCAAAGGCGCTCAAAATTCTTGAGGACGCGAACATCGAATACTCTCTCATCAGAGGAAACCACGACGCAGGCAGCGGTGGAAACAAGGAAGCTATTATGCTTCCCGAAATGTTTGATGAGATTTTCGCAAACAACGAATTTTACACCAAGCAGTTCGACGAGTTCGGCGGTTACTACAAGGAGGGCTCGGTTGAAAACACCTACCGCACAATAACGTGGGGCGAGACGGATTGGCTCATAGTCAACATCGACTACTCACCCAAGGATGCGGTTTTGCAATGGGCAAGCGAGGTTGTTGCAAGCCACCCCAACCACAAGGCAATTATTGTTACTCACGATTATTTAAGAGCCTCCAACGAAACAAGCTCAATAGGAAACAGAGTTTGGGACCAGGTTGCATCTAAACACAAAAACGTAGTTATGGTGCTTGCAGGTCACGTTCAAAACGATAACATAAGAGTTACTCAAGAAAAGGGAATCCACGGTAATACCGTAACGCAAATGCTTATCGACCCACAGCACATCGATTTAAGACTCAACGGTGTCGGCATTGTCGCTATGTTCTATTTCAGAGAAGACGGACAGATTATAGATATTGAGTATTACTCAACCGTAAAGGACAGATACTTCAAAAACAAGAACCAATTAAGCGTTGACCTTGAGGCAGAGTGCTTGCCCAAGGACAGACTTTGGAACGGAACCGACTCCACAGCACCGCTCGGCACAGGTACAGAAAGTGACCCTTACAGAATTTCAAAGGCTGCAAATCTCCTTTGGATTGCAGAGCAGCTTTACACCCTTGACGAAAACGGCAACGTTATAGCTCCCACCACAGCACACAATCCCTTTAAGGATAAATACTTTATTCAAACAAACAACATAAACTTAAGTGGTTACACTCTCCCCTCCATCGGATATTACTTCGAATCTGCCACCGCGTGTAGCGTTTTCGGAGGTACATACGACGGTTGCGGATATAAAATCGTGAACGGTTACGTTGAAAACCCCTTAAAAACAAAAAACGCTTCTACAGGTCTTTTCGGTGAGATTTACGGTGCAACAATAAAAAATCTCACACTTGATATTATGACGGCGGGGGCCACGAAAAACACAGGACTTCTCGTCGGAAGAGCAAACGAATGTGACCTTGTAAGCTTTATTGAGTCGTGCAAGATAACCGCCTCGTGCAAGGTGCTTACGTCAGACTCCGAGAATGGCGCAAGCGCGGGAATGCTTATCGGAAAAGCAGCGTCCGTCACTATTGCAAACTGCGAAAACAATGCTAAAATAAAGGCCGGCGCCTCTGCCGCTTTGGGCGGTATCGTCGGCACTGCAAACGGCAAGGTTTCAATTTACAACGCAGCAAACAACGCAGACGTTGAGGTTTCTGTTCCATACGATATCGGTTTTGCCGGCGCAGAGGAATCCGTTTATGCAGCAGGCGCAATTATAGGCAAGATTGAAGGCAGTGCACAGGTTCTGCTTTGCGAATGTGAAAACACGGGTGATTTTGTTCTCGACGGCGTTACAACCCACAAGACCGCACTCGGCGCGATGGTTGGAATTTTCGAAAACGCAGAAAAGAAAACCACAATTATTTCATGTACAAACCGCGGCGAAATAATCTCAAAAACAACACAATCCGATAAAGCGTACGCAGTTATGGGACTCGCCGCAGAGGGCGATAATACGGGCAATGTTGAGCTTATAGGATTTAAGAACAAGGCAAACGTTGCCCTCTATCCCGATAATGCTCCCATAAACGCCGCGCACGGCACAGTTAAATATCAAAAATTTAACACGGGGCACAATGTTTCCTGTGATTGCGGCTGCGGCGCAGAATATGTGGCTCCTCACAAAACTAACGAAGCGGGCTTCTGCGACCTTTGCGAAGCAAGCATTAGCGGCGCCTCACTTACAATAAAAGACAGCATATCCCTCAAGTATTACGTTACCGTAAATGACGAGTCAATAATTAACGGAAAGACGCTTACGATGGAATTTGATTTCGGCGGTACGACCACCGTTGCACAAGCGACAAAGGTTGGCCAAAGATACGTTTTTGTTTTGGATTCGATAACTCCCGAAAAGGCAAACGACAAAATTGACGCGCGCTTGATTCTCAATGACGGAAGCACAAAGACCGTTTTGGCTTCTAAAAACGGCTATTCCGTAAAGCAAAACTGCCTTTCACTTTTAAAGGAAAACCGCAACGATGAAAAGCTCTGTGCTCTCATCAACGATTTCCTTACTTATTCAAATCTTCTCCAACGAAATCTCGGACACGGAATGAACACTCCGATAAGTAGCGGAATAAACACAACTCCCACAGCTGCGCTTCCCACAGACAGCGATAAAATCTCAATCAGCGGCAACAAAAACAAGGATTGCCGAATAGTAAACAGAGGCATTAACGTTGACACGGGTATATCCGTTTACCTCAAATTAAAGGTTGCGGACGTAAACGCATTCGAATTGAGAGTTAACGGCGTAAAGCAGGATATAACCAAGCTTCAAAGCGAGGGCGAGGGTGAATATTTGTTTACTTACACCGCTCTTTCGTACGCGGAGATAGG
>JAGBUD010000103.1 GCA_017630995.1 Clostridia bacterium | reverse complement strand
TTACGCTTTCGAGAATATCGGTATAAATAGTTCCCTGTGCGAGATAAGAAATGCCCTCGAGCTTGCGCGCTTCGTCAACGAAAACGTTTATGAATTCCGCGCCTATAATCTTTCTCTTTTTTTCGGGTTCGGATACACCTGCAAGAAGATTCAAAAATCTGTCAGTTGCGTCAACGTATATAAGATTTGCGTCAAGTTCGCCCATGAAAAGCTTTATAACGTTTTCGGATTCGTCCTTGCGCATAAGTCCGTGGTTTACGTGAACGCATACAAGCTGCTTGCCTATTGCCTTTATGAGAAGCGCAGCAACAACCGAGCTATCAACTCCGCCCGAAAGCGCGAGTAAAACCTTTTTGTCACCAACCTGCTCTCTGACAAGCTTTACCTGCTCGTCGATAAATGCGTTTGCCTGTTCAAAATTAACTATTCTTTCCATAGTTTCGGGTCTTCTGTTAGTATCCATTTCTTTTCCTCCGATTTATTTCTCAAAATAAGCTTTAATATTTCGACATTTGCTTTTAATAAAATATATTATACACCAAACTTTTTTTCATTACAATACTATTTTTACACAAAAATATATTTTTTACATAAAATATCACTACAACAATATTCACAAAGGCGGACAGATAAGCTATGCTCGTAATAAAACCGTACAAAAGAGAAAACGCAGTTAATTATGCTCGAAAATTTGCATTTGCCCAAAACCCGTATTTCGAAAGCTTTGCGGGAATTGGCGGAAACTGCACGAATTTCGTTTCTCAAAGCATTTTTGCAGGCTCTTGCCAAATGAACTACACACCGACTTTCGGTTGGTATTTCATCTCCCTCAATGAGCGCTCTCCATCTTGGACGGGCGTTGAATACTTTTACAATTTTATGACGCAAAACAAAGGTATCGGCCCTTTTGGCAGAGAGGCGGGAATTGACGAGCTTGAAATTGGTGACGTTATTCAGCTTGGCAGAAACGGCGAAGGCTTTTATCACACTCTTCTCGTCGTTGGATTCGAGGGAGCCGACACGCTCGTTGCGGCGCAAACCGACGACGCCTACGGAAGACCCCTTTCAACCTACACGAACGATTACGCACGGTATATAAAAATCGAAGGCGTTAGGTTTGATATTCCCGACGACTACTCCTGCTACGAAACCGTTTACAACGTTGAGCCTATTCCTCGCCCCGAGGTTCAAAACAGCGGTGAAAATCAGCCCGCACAGTGAACTTTAGTTATAAATCAAAAAGATGCCGCACGTCTTAGCGTGATACTCTTAAGGGAGTATCACGCAACTCTATTCGCCTTCGGCGAGTTATATTGCTACGCAGTTATATTCGGCTTACGCCGAGTGATATTTGCTACGCAAGTTTTTGGCGAATAGAATATCACTGAAGCCGTAAAGATTCAATATCACTGTCGCTGTGCGACAATATCACTCTTTGCGCAAGCAAAGAATATCACTTGCTCTTAACGGAGTATCACGCAACTCTATTCGCCTTCGGCGAGTTCTATTGCTACGCAGTTATATTCGGCTTACGCCGAGTGATATTTGCTACGCAAGTTTTTGGCGAATAGAATATCACTGAAGCCGTGAGGCTTCAATATCACTGTCGCTGTGCGACAATATCACTCTTTGCGCAAGCAAAGAATATCACTTGATACCAACAGAAAAAGAGAGAGCATTTCGGCTTGAACCGATTTGTTCTCTCTTTCTGTTTGTATAAGGGTTTGGGCTTAGCCCATTTGCACTTAACGGCTTTATTCAAATTCTCCGCTAAGAACATTACCCATTGCTGCGCGGCATCTTTTTATTAATCCTCTTTCTTCTTATGGTCGTACTTTGTCCAGCCCTCGCCGTTTATTTCGTGCGCAAGGTGGATTGTTACGAATGCATCCTTGTCAATAGACGAAACGAGCGCAATAAATGCAGCATACTGACGCACGGTGAAAGAAACCATAACCATTTTCTTGCTTTCTCCCGTATATCCGCCCTTTGCTTCAAGTATAGTGCTTGTTCTGTTGAGATTATGAATAATCGCGTCGTTTATCTCCTGATATTTATCGGAAACGATGTTTGCTATATAAGCCTTTGACTGAAGCATAAGCATAAGCTTGTCTATAACTATCGCGGCAACGAATGCTGCAAGAATTCCCACGAGGGTGATAACGAAATCACCAACTGCAATCATACCGAATATAATAACGCTTGCGTCAACTACGAATACCATATACGAGCTGCGAAGCTTCTTGAAAAACTTGCAAATCAAAAGCGCAATAACGTCCGTTCCTCCCGTGGAGCCGCCGCCGCGGAACGTGAAAGCACAGCCCGCACCGATGAACGCACCGCCAAAAAGGCTTGAAACCAAAACGGCAATGCTGCCATACTGCTCCGATGCCGCAAGATTGAAGAATCCGCCAAGCACGTTTTCCGACGGAAGCTTTCCGAAAATCGAAAAGGCGATGGGATAAATTATAGAAGAAATCAACGTTTTAAGTGCAAACTCGGTTCCGAAAAATATCCAACCGAGGAAGAAGAAAAGCCACGTCAATATAGTAACGCAAAGGTCAACCGTGAAAAACTCCCAAGGAACGAGATTCGTTATGCCTATGGCAAGTCCCGTTGCTCCGCCGGCAACAATATTGAACGGAACAAAAAACACCGAGGCTCCAAAGGCGAGAATAACCGCACCGAGAGCAACCCAAAGCGCATTTTTTATTTTGCTTTTTACCGTAGCCTTGGAAAAATATATCTTTTTCATAAACACCTCAAAATATAACAGTAACACTATATTACAACTTTAGAACTCGATTGTCAAGTGCAAGTATTGACTTTTAATTATCGGTATGCTAAAATTAAGGCATTAAAATCAGCTTGATGGGTATCGAAATTAAATGAAAAAATACACGAGGTTTATATCCCCGCTCTTGCTCCTTTTGGCGGCAATGATATGGGGATTTGCATTTACCGCGCAAAAGGCGGCGGAAACCGTCCCCGTTTTCATAATGGGAGCCACACGAAGCATTTTCGCCGTTTTATTTCTCTTTTTTGCGTCGCTAATATTTGACGCTTCACGTCACACGGGTAGGCATCTCTTTGGTAAAAAGGAAAAATCCTTTCTCAATAAATACGAGCTGCTCGGCGGTGCCGTTTGCGGCGTTATTCTTGCTCTTGCCTCTTTCTTTCAGCAAGCGGGTCTAAACGCAGGTGCGGACGCGGGCAAGTCCGCATTCATAACCGCCCTTTACGTCGTTCTCGTTCCGATTTACGCGCTCGCACTCAAAAAAAGAGCCCCGATAAACGTGTGGATCAGCGTTGCGATAGCGGTTGTAGGTTTCTATTTTCTTTGCATAAGCGATAATTTCACTATAGCAAAAGAGGATATATTCGTTCTCGTCTGCTCGCTCATATTTCCAATTCACATACTGACAATCGACTTCTTTTTGCCAAAATGCGACGGAATAAAAATGTCGCTCGTTCAGTTTGCATCCTGCGCCTTGACGAATGTAATTTTCGCGCTGATATTCGAACGCGGAACAAATCTAGGCATTGTTTTTGAATTTATATTCCCCCTCTTCTACCTCGGCGTTTTCTCAAGCGGAATAGCTTACACGCTTCAAATAATCGGTCAAAGAGGAGCAAATCCAGCTGCCGCTTCGGTAATTCTTTCTCTCGAATCGGTGTTTGGCGTTATAGGCGGTGCAATTCTTCTAAAGGAGCAAATGGAATTTAGAGAATACGCAGGCTGCGCGATAGTTTTCTTGGCGGTTATTCTTTCACAAATTGATTTCAAATCTTTTTTAAAAAGAAAGGCATAAAAATGAAAAAGCTTAAAGTTTTAATGATTGGCGCCCACCCCGACGATAACGATATATGCGGCGGCGGTCTTGCTCTCAAATACGCGAGCGCGGGACATTCGGTGCGTTTTCTCTCCGTTTGTAACGGTTGCGGCGGTCACCACGTTCAAAAGCCCGCGGATATTGCAGCCCGCAGATATAAAGAAACCCAAGAGGTTGCGAAGCTTGCGGGAATTGAATACGACGTTTGGGATATTCCCGACTGCGAGGTTATAGCCGACCTCGAAACCAGAAAGAAGCTGATATGCTACATAAGAGAATACAATCCCGACATTATTTTCACACACAAAACGAACGACTACCACGCAGACCACAGAAACACGGCTTTGCTTGTTCAAGACGCGTCTTACCTCTTGATCGTGCCCAATTTGTGCCCAGAAGCCGCTCCTATGATTGAAATGCCCGTTATAATGTATTTCAGAAACCGCTTCAAGAATCCTCCGTTCGTTCCCGATATGATAGTTGATATCGACGACGTTATAGACAAGAAGTATCTTCTTTGGAACTGCCACACCTCGCAATTCTACGAGTGGCTTCCCTACACCGACGGAATTATTGACAGAGTTCCGGAAAATGCAGAGGAGCGCATTGAATGGCTCCACTCTCCCCGCGTTTCGCGTGACACGCCCTGCGCCCTCGACGAATTGTTGGCAATGAAAACCGAGTGCGAGCATAGCGAGGCAAGAGAGGCGGTTTACGCCGCACGTTACCGCGACCTGCTCGTTTCCCGCTATGGCGAAAGGGGCAAAAAGGTCATATTCGCAGAGGCATATGAAACCTCGGAATACGGAACTCCGCTTACCGAGGAAAACGCAAAGGTTCTCTTCCCTTTCTAATTTGAGCTTTTAAAAATCAACAAAAAAGATAGCAGATTCGCACCGCAAAAAAACGGTCAATTCTGCTATCTTTTATTTTATCTAAACGGTTTTAAGTTTTTAAAGGTCGCGGCTTTCAAGTGCGGCAAGCGCAATTCTGAACGCGCGTGCAGCGAGCAGACGTGCCGACTCGTCCTCTCCCGTAAGAATCGGGTAAAGGCTTCTGTATATCTCGCCCGCAACCGTCATATCGCGTTTAAAATGCTCGGTGCCGTAAAGCGGAAGCGTTTTGTCGATAACGTCGAAATAATAAAGACCGAAGGCTTCGCTTTCCATATTGGTGGGAATTGAAAATCTCGGGTCTACGTATCCGACAAGCTCAACGCAGAGCGCGGTTTCATCATCGTATTTTTTGTCGCTTATCATACGGCTGATACGGCTGATAATCTCGTTACCCGTGTTAACTCCCGTGATGTCAAGCTGCTCGGTTTCAAATCTAACGTGACCGAACGTCATCTTCTTGTTTTCGATTGAAAGCTCACCGTCGCTATACGATATCGATATGAGGTTAACTCCTCCAAGACCCGATTCCTCAAATCCCGTGCATTCAAGAGCACCGCAGTAAGCATACTTCGAGCCGGAAGCCGAGGAAAATCTGCTTGCCTCGTGGCGAGAGCCAAGCGCATAATAATCCGCTCCAAATCTCTTTATATCGGAGAGCGCGATAGGGCAGCAATCAGAATCAACCTTTCCGTCAAGGTCCGCGTAGGCACAAACGATATTGACTCTCGAAGCGTCGTCAACGTGGCGGTCGTGCAAGGGATTTTCCTTGAGGGAGGGCTCCATAAACGCCCAACCGTAAACGGTTACGTTATACTCCTCAAAGTCAAATCTCGAAAGCTTATCGGAGGAAAAGACGAAACAGTTTTGCGGAAGTCTTCCCGAAGAGTATATCGGATTATTATTGTAATAGTCGCATTTTCCGGGTGAAATTATAAAAACGGTGTCGGGACAGTTTTTAAATTCTCTTATAAGAACCTCTGCCGTCGTGTTGGTTGCGTATTCGGTATTGAAAACGTCACCGCTCATCAAAACGACGTTGATTTTGCTATCCCTAACGTATTGCATCATGCGCATAAACGATGAACGAAGCACACGGCGGCGCTCCTCGCTTTTTTCGGCGGTTAAGCCGACAAACGGCGTGTCCAAATGAATATCGCTGCAATGCAAAAATCTCAAGTGTGTTTTCTTCTTTTCTTCACTCATCACTATCTCCAAGAGCAAAAAATGCTCGAAAATTGATTTCTTAACATAATTATACCATCTATACATCGTTTTTTCAATATTTTATCAAAACTTTTTAAAAATCTTGAAAAAAGCATTGCATTAGCCAAAAAAACGTGTTAAAAAACAAAAGGCCCATCTTTCGATGGGCCAAATGGCGAAGCGGAAGGGACTTGAACCCTCGACCTCCGGCGTGACAGGCCGGCGTTCTAACCGACTGAACTACCGCTCCA
>JAGBUD010000102.1 GCA_017630995.1 Clostridia bacterium | reverse complement strand
GGTGTATTGCCGTTGATGAAAAGGGAAACGTTGTGGACGGGGACTCTATAATATATATTCTCGCAAAGCGGCTTAAAGATAAGAAGAATTTAAATCGTGATACAGTTGCGGTAACGGTTATGTCAAACAGCGGCTTTTTTAAGAGCCTTGCAGAAATAGGAATAAAAAGTGACATAACTCCCGTCGGTGACCGCTTTGTTTACGAGTGTATGCAGAGGAATGACTATGATATAGGCGGTGAGCAATCGGGGCATATAATTATTAAAAAATACGCAACGACGGGCGACGGTATTTTAACGGCTCTTATGATAGCGGAAGAAATGTGCGATTCCAAAAGCTCGCTTTCAAAGCTTGCTTCCCCCGTGCGCCGCTATCCTCAACATCAGATAAGCATTAAGGTCAAGGATAAATCTGCCGCAATTTCGGATGAGGGGGTCTTGCTTAAAAAGTGTGATGCGGAGAAAATTATTTCGGGTAAGGGAAGAGTGGTATTACGAAAAAGCGGAACAGAGCCCGTGATACGTGTGATGGTTGAATGTGAGGATATGGGGCTTTGCGAGGAGCTGTGCGAAAGCATAGCCGAAGCTATTCGTAAAGGGGGGCACAGCGTTGAATGAAGAAATAAAAACCAAAGCTCTTTATGAGAAAATTCCTCGGATATTCCTTGCGCTTTTTTTGGAAAGTGAGTACCCGTGGCAAATTTTACCCAAAATAAAGGCTTTTATTTCGGATATTGCCGCCAAAGAAAAGCTTGGTTACACCTGCATTGGAGAAAACGTTTGGGTAGGGAAAAACGTCAAGATATATCCAACGGCAACCATTGAAGGACCTTGTATAATAGGAGATGAAACGGTTATAAGACCCGGTGCTTTTATAAGGGGCTCCGTGATAATCGGAGAAAATTGCGTTATAGGAAATAGCACGGAAATCAAAAATTCGGTTCTGCTTGACGGTGTGCAAGCACCGCACTACAATTATATAGGTGACTCCGTGCTTGGATATCGCTCACACGTTGGTGCTGGAGTTGTTCTTTCAAATTTAAAAGGCGGCGGCAGTGAGGTTGTAATCCATTTTGGGAAAGAGAATATTAAAACCGAAATGAGAAAGGTCGGTGCATTTCTCGGTGACGAGGCAGATCTTGGTTGCGGCACTGTTGCAAATCCGGGTACTGTTGTCGGGAAAAGAACGCGAGTTTATCCCAACGTGGTTTTGCGCGGTATTTATCCGTGTGATTCTATAGTTAAAGAAACGAATAAAATTGTAAAAAAGGACTAAATAAAAGAGGAAACCGACATAACTCGGTTTCCTCTTTTTAATATTGAAAATAAAGACTGATTTATTCTTTAAAAAAATGCTCCTCAACTGCGGCGCAGATGCAGTGGTAAATGGGAAGATGCAATTCCTGAACCTTGAACGTTTCCTTTTCAGGCACGGCAATTGTCACGTCGGAAATGTCAAAAAGCTTGCCGCCCCCCATACCCGTGAGAGAAATAACGGTCATATTCATAGCTTTTGCGACCTTTGCCGCAGACACAACGTTCTTTGAATTTCCCGAGGTGCTTATGCAAAGCAAAACATCGCGCTCGCAACCAAGTCCAAGCACAGCTTGCGCATAAATGAGCGACGGCTCCTCGTCATTTAAAAATGCAGAGTTGAGCGCGGTGAAAGAGGGAAGCGAAATTGCGGGAAGCGCGCCTTGAAGTCCCGAAAGCAGCTCGTCGTCAATTCCGTCAAAAGCGGTCATCATCTCTTGCTTTTTCTCTTTGGTAAGTCTGCGCTTTTTGAGAAATCCCTTCATCAGCTCTCCAACGATGTGGTCGCAGTCTGCGCAGCTTCCGCCGTTTCCGCATATAAGAAGCTTTCCACCGTTTTCAAACGCAGCGCAGATAATTTCAACGGTCTTTTCTATTTCGTTTTTGCAGCACGAAAGTGCTGGGTATCTTTCAATTAATTCGTTTATCATATTTTTCTCCTATTAAGTCAAAAGCGAGGTTGCGATAGCCGCAAAATCACCTATATTTTCGCCAAGCTCTGCTGCAACGACCTCGCAGCAATCAGTTGAAAAGGGAAGCGCTTCTTTTTTTATAATTTTCTCTGCCTCGTCCCAAAGCAAATCGCGGCTACGCGCGAAAATGCTGCCTATAACTATCTTTTCGGGATTGAGAACGTCAATGATTATCGAAAGTCCGCGACCAAGAAATTTGCCCGAAATTTTAAACACCTCAAGGGCTGTGGGGTCGCCGAGTCTTGCCGCCTCCGCAATGCTTTTTGCGGTCACGCTATCAGGGTTATTATCCTCGAAGTATAGGGGCGTGTAACCTTTTTTAATGCTTTTTTGCGCCATTTTCTCGCCTAACTGTTTTATGCCGCCTCCGCTGCAAAAGCCCTCGAATGAGCCGCGCTTTCCGTAACCCACAGGTCCCGTCTGCGCAAGGCGGATATGTCCAAGCTCACCGGCGTTTCCGTTTGTGCCGTCGTAGAGTTTTCCGTCAATAATGAGCCCCGCGCCAAGTCCCGTGCCAAATGTCATAAACACCATATTCTTCGTGCCTCTGCCTGCGCCAAATTTCCATTCAGCCACAGCGCATGCGTTTGCATCGTTTTGCAAAATTGCACGGGTGTTATATCTATTAGAGATTATTTCCACAATCGGAACGGAGTCCCAAGCGGGAAGATTAGGGGGCGAAAGAATAACACCCTTTGCGCTATCAAGCGGACCTCCGCAGGAGATTCCTATGGAGTCGGGCTGCTTTTGTAAAATAGTGTCCGCCATATCGCAAAGGCGCTCTATCATCTCGCGCGCAGAAACGGAGTGGTCGGTAGGGCAAGAAAGCTTTTTCAAAAGCTCAATGCTTTCGTTTTCATACCTAGCGGTAACAACGGCGCATTTTGTGCCACCTATATCAAATCCAAGTAAGTACATAGTTAAAATCTCACAAAAAATTGTTATGCTTTTATTATACATCATCATCAGTGAAAAATCAATCTATCTCGTTAAAAATTTCTTTACCTTTATTTAAAATAAGAGCGAATATAAAGTTGACAAAGCGTTGATTTGGTGATAAAATTATATTCAGTAAATCAGCAGAGGTCAGTTTCAAATGAAAAAAAGAATTATCGCGTTTTTTGTTTTGGTTTTTACGCTCCTTTCCGTCAGTGCTTGTTCGGCAAACGCCCAAAAATATGAATATGACGGTATGATTCAGCACCGATTTTTCGAGGAAGATAACGAGCAATACGCCCTCCTCGATTTCGTCTACGATGATACGTTTCTTGAGCTCTCTGATGACGGAAGCTTTAAAAT
>JAGBUD010000010.1 GCA_017630995.1 Clostridia bacterium | reverse complement strand
GTCAGATTGAAGATATTTTCTACAACAACGCAAACGAGATTTACGGATAAACAAACAAAACAGCGAGAATTGAGCGTGATGTCCTGAACGGACAAATCACGCTAAGTTATGATTGCCCTTGCGGGCAAGTTATGAGTTATGAAATGCTACGCATTGTTATGATTGGCTCCGCAAAGCTTAAGATTTGATGGGCAATCATATCATAACGTTTGCGTAGCAAACTCATAACGGCGAGCAAGGCGAGCCTCATAACTCTAAACTAAAACAGGCAGAAAAAGAGCAGACATACAAGATTAATCCTGTGTGTTTGCTCTTTCTGTTTGTAATATGGGTTTGGGCTTAGCCCATTTTGCATTTGACCGGTCAAATGCGATGCTCGCATTTAGCGGTGTTTTCAAATTCTCCGCCAAGAGCATCACGCATTCTCGCTGCGTTTATCTCCTGCTTCTTCTGCCGCCGAATATTGCGAGCACTTGAAAGAGAAATCGCATAAAGTACACAACCGAGGTTAGGAGCGATACGAGATAGGTCATTGCTGCGGCAGAAAGCACCTCGCTTGCCGCTCCCAGCTCGCCCTCGTGCAAGATTCCCTCGGAAATGAGCATTTTTTTAGCTCTTCTGCTGGCGTTTATCTCAACGGGCAGAGTTACAAGCGCGAACACCAATGCGCTTCCGTAAAGAATAACGCCCGCCATTGCTACGTAAAAGCCAATGTTAGATTCCACATTTCTTGCAAGCGCGTCTAGGAGAATTCCTACCAAAACGAGAGGCATCGCAAGATTCGTTCCGAAATTGACTACGGGAACAAGCGCGGTGCGCGCGCGATAGAGAAAATATCCGTTTTTGCGCTGCATAACGTGGCCGATTTCGTGCGCCGCAACAGCAACCGCAGAAATCGAATTATTCATATACGTGCTTTCCGAAAGATTGACTATTTGCTTTTTTGGGTGGTAATGGTCGGACAAAAATCCGCCAACACTTCCTATCGAAACGTTATCTACTCCGTTTCTCACCAAAAGGCGACGCGCAACCTCATATCCGTTCATAGCGGAGCTGCACGGCGTTCCGTTATGCTTTTCAAACGACGAGCGCACCCTTGCGCTTGCAAAAGCCGAAAGCATCATACATAGCAAAATGGGAACAAGAAACCAAATATAGATTGATAAATACATTATTAAACTCCTACCTAAAATAACAGCTTATAAATTTATTATAGGTAATTGAATTTAAATTATCAATTATCTAATTGTGAATTTATTTCAATATTCAATTACGAGCTTGTTTTCTTCTTCCATATCGGAATCGGCAATAAATATACTTTCTGCCATAAGCTTTTTCGAATTAAAGACTATGCTCTTTTCTTTTGAGGGAATAAAGTCAATATGGAACTTTTTACCCAGATATAAAAAATCAACCGAGCATTTTCCAAACTCGCGGGGAAGCGAGGGCTTTACCGTCAATCCGTCGTAGCCGTACGTAATTCCGAAGAAGAAATTATAAGTATTACGAAGAACGTAAGACACCGTTCCGGAGAGGTACTGAAGCTGAACTCTATGCAAGCTCGAATCTACGTTACTGTACTTATTAGCAATCGCAAAGGGTGCGGAATAGGTCATTTCGACGGGGGCGTATTCTTCCTCAAAGGGAAGAACGTATCTTGACACGTCGTATGCCAAATCGGGCCTTTTCGCTATACATGCCGCACGAATCAAAAAGCTTTCCGCATGGTTATAAACACCAACGTAACGCGAGCCTCCTCTGCCCATTCTTCCCGCCTTATCAATATAGTCGTAGAACGGAGTGCTTGCGGTGGCATATCCCACGCGGCATTTACTCTTTTCCTCTATATTTTTTAACACGGATACCGACATAGCGTCATCGGCACAGCCGCTGATGATAGCCCAAGCATTGCTGACGATGTAGAGTCTTTCTCTACCGTCGGGGTCGCAATCCGAAAGGAGCCATTTTCCGTTATCGTTGAAATATCCGTTAAAGAATCCCTTTTCGTTATAGGCATAGGTGCGCATTGCTTTAATAAATTCTTCGCGCTTTTTGATGAATTCATCCGCCTTGGGAAGATATTTCTCGTATTTTTTATCTTTCGTTGCGGCAAAGCGGAGCATTTTGGCAAGATTTTCGAGGTTAAGGACTGTTTGCGCCGTTACGGTTACCGACTCTCCCCTGCCCTCTGTGCCTATCTTATCCATAACGTCCCACCAGTCGCCATACCAAACCTTGCAAAGTCCATGCTCGCCGATATTCTTTTCGGAGAGGTAATAGCCTATTGTCGTGAATATATGCTCAAGCACCGTGCTTTCCTTGTCGGAATCGAGCCACATAACCTTTTCATCAAGAATGGTAAGATCCCTTGTGAATGTGAGATATTCGTTTATCAGCTCAAGAAGAAATGCGCCGCCATCGGCAAAATCACGCATATCGTGCGGTGCTTCTCTTGATATGGTGCTGACCTGACGAGGCATCCAGCCGTCAGTTCTTTGATGGAAGAAAAGCTCCAAGATAACGGACCTTGCCCATTCGGGATAGAGTGGCAAAATTCCGCAGAAATCCTGGCTTGCGTCACGCGAGCCGCGCATTGACGATGGCCAACCGCGGTCAAGCGAGCCGACCCAATACATTTGAAGCGGAGTGAAGTTATTTATAAAGTTATCATAGAGGGGATTCTCTGTTTTTACGGTGCGACGAGTGAAGAGCTTTTCATAAAAAGCGTCCGTTTCTTTGACACGGGTGGCATATCCCTTTTCTGTAAAGTAGATTTTCTCGAATTCGTTTTCTGCTTTATTATACGAGGTGTCCTCTTGCACCGTCAAAACTTGAGTGTAGGTTTTCTCGCCCTTGGGCGCGAGAGTTGCCTTGTATTTTGCCGCAAAAACAACGGGATAGCCGCCAAATCCCGCAACCGCGTCGGCGTCTTTCATTTTATTTGAAAGGGGAATATCGTCTATAACGGTGCGGGGGGCAAAGAAGCAGCCTTGCCTTGTGTAATTGCTCATATTAATCTCAAATTCCGCGTCCGGCTCGTAATTGAGATTATAGGTAACCGAGCGCTCGTTTTCCTTTTTCATATCGGGATCGCTCATCTTGCCGCAAAGAGTTACGGCTGTTCCGTTAGAACGAGATTTTGCGGAGAGATACCATTCGGGCAAGTCCCACGCCACCATCTGCGGCTTATTAACGTACGGATATACAGAGGGCGTTACCGTTATGTCAATTTCTTTATCGAGCTTATTTACTACGGTAGTTCTCACACAAACCGTTGCTTTATCGTAGGGAACGAATACGGTTGTTATGACGTCAGCTTCGGGATATTTCAAGGTGTACGTTGCGAAGGTGGGATTCCAATTAACCGTGTATTCGGGGGGCGCTGCGGTTATATTGAGGGAGGGAGAATTGAAGTTTGAAAACGGTATTCCCCCATTTATATCCTTTGAGGATATCCACGTTTGAAGCTTGCTCTGCTTTTCTCCAAGCTCCCTTTTTGCAACGAGAATACCAGACGGCGGCTGATACTGAATCTTCACGGGGCCGTTTTGGTCAACGTACAAAAGAATCTTTCTGTTTTGATAGATATAATACCACGGCTCGACAAGCTCCTCGGAATTTGTCAGAGTGTACGCGGCTTTTCGAGTCATATCGTACTCGCCGTACTTGCACTTTGATTCAATTTTATCGTAGGGAAACATACTTATTTCTCCTTAAATGGTCTTTAATACGAGCTTACCGAATGCACCTGTAGGCTCAAGGGCGGTGAACATACTTACGGGGTCCTTTACGGAATTGGCAAGAGTTGTATATACGTTCAAAAGAATTTCGTTATTCTCACCCGACACAGCACCCGTTACGTCAAATCTATAGGGCGGGCAAATTCTGATGCCGCAAGATTTTCCGTTAACGAAAAGCTCTGCGTTTTCGCCGATATTTTCAAACTCAAGAAACGCCTTTTCGGCATCTATTCTTCCGATATTGGTGCGATATTCTATTTTGCCCGAAAAATCGGGATATTCTGCGCTTATCGGAGTCAATTCCTCCATCGTGAACGAGGTCTTGCCTTCGCCCATATTCTCGCTATCGTAAAGCGCAACGTCGAACTTGCACTTCAGCTCTTTTTCGTTAAGATTCAAGAGCTTTTCATAGCTATCAAATCCGCGGTCCTCTTCAAATACAACGATATACGACTGATAGGGCGCAAGCTCAAGCTTCAGCGTTCCGTCACAGTTATAGCTATACTGCGCGTTGCCAAGCAAGTCGTAAATATTGCAGTTGCCCTTGTTTTTGAGCTGAGCTTCAACGGTTTCAGCAGCCAACGTACTCTCGTTTGAGAACATATAAACGTCGTTCTCGCCATTCTTAAAATGGATATGACGCACGCGGTGATTCTCTGCCATACGGATATCGTAATAGCCCTTGTCAAAGAAATACTTTGCAAGAGAAGAGAGCGAAACTGACGAAAATTCATATTCCGCGTTATCGGGAATTCCGTCAACGAATACGACGTCCGCACCTCTGTTTATGAGAGAAACAAGCTTGCCTTGCATATCGGGGGAAAGATATTTTGCATAAGGAACGACAAGGCAATCGAATTTTTCCTTGACTATAGTTATCTTGCCGTCTTTAACCTCTGCTTTATCGAGAAGATCCTCGCTGAATATATCAAAATCTATATGGCAGTCATAAAGCGCCTTTGCGGGCTTTTCAACAAGCTGATATTCACCGTCAAAATTTGACCATTCTGTTCTTGCGTTATAAAGGATTGCGGCATTTGCAATATGCGCCCCCTCAAGAAGCATTGTGGCACGGTTAAGATAACCGAAAAGCTTTGCTGCACCAAGCTCCTGCGGCTCGCGGTTATCACGCGCGCCAAAATGCGGGGGGTGCATATCATCTCTGAAATGGGGTGCTATAGCTCCGTTCACGAAATGGTTTATGCCGCGGACAAGACAATAGTCGTATAGCCACTTTGCAAGTCTTGTGCCCTCCGCCCAGCCGTAGCCTATCGTTATTTCTCCAAGCGCTTTGCCACCAAACGCCTCGTAGGTATGTGCCGCAGATGAGGTGAGCTTTGCAAGCACGTAATGATAAAACGCACTGTTCATTTGGAATGATGCCGAGCCGTTATAATCGCAGTCGGCATGGTCAGGAATAAGCTGATGCAAAACTATATCAAAGCCCGGCATCGTTTGTCCCTCTTGTGAACGGAAGTAATGACCGGGGCCGTTTCCGTATCTCGTGTGCAAATTATTATCCTCAAGCACGTGACCCGTGTAAAGCATTCCGTTGTTTTTGCACCACTCGCCGACCTGCATAACGAAATTTTTTCTGTAAAGGTCGGAGAGAATATCCATATAATTTTCTCTGAGCGAATGGGAAATTTCACCGCCGTAGAACCAAAGGGCAGGAAGCATATAGCGCGCGTCTGTGCCCATCATTTTATCAAGATTTTCCGAAAGCTCGTCAGACCAAGGAAGCGTTTGACCGGGAGTTCCTATGCGTCTGTCATATCCCGACTTTGCACCGAGACTCGCATTGAAATAGTAGTTGCTTCCTATGCTGGGCTCATCGGAGAAAAAGCCGACGAACGTTTTTCCGAAAAACTTTCCGTATCTTCTCTTATACTCCTCATAGAGATTATCCACAAGGAGCTTTACTGCATCGCGGTTTATGAAATCGATAAAATCATCATTATTAAATTCCGTGTACTTATGCGTTCTGTAAACGTAGAAAATTCTGTGCGCGCCCTCGGGCACATCAACGCGCAGAATTCCGTTCTTTATTTTATCGGTTACCTCAACGGCACTCGATATATCTATTCCCTGCTCCGAATCGGTCCTTTTATACATAAAGGCTCCGATAAGCTTATCCTTGTTTTCGGAAGCTCTGCGATAGTTTGTGTATGCTACTACGAAATCCTTTTTACAAGGTCCGACAACGTCTGCGTGCATCTCAACGAGGTTTTCGCGGCGAAGCTTCATATCTCCGCCCTTTGCAGCAAGACCGAAAACGTGGCCGCACGGACAGCGAGTATCCTCGTCAACAATCCAGACCTTCATTCCAAGCCTTTCGGCTGTTGGCATTATAAAATCTATTTTTTCCCACCAAGCAACCTCAAAATCGGGGAAATCACGCGATTCAACGCAAATTCCCATACAACCCGCTTCTTTAAGCCTTACCATTGCGGCCTCTATATCTTCAAGCGTTTCGGGTCCTGTGAGCCAAAAAAACGGATAAAGACGGTTATCAATATCACCGCCAAGTATTCTTTCTGTAGCTTTCATAACAAAATCCTCACTTTATTTAAATCTCTTTATTGTATTTACCTTGCTTTTTGAGCAGAACTTTAAAAAACGATATTGCAAAAATCATTATAACGAACAGCGACATCAAAATGAACGGATATGCCGATATCGATAGGACACCCGTAACAAGTCCAACAAGCGGAGGAGACAGCATAACTCCAATATATGCAAATGCGATGAGCGATCCCATAACCGATTGCGAGGTTTCCTTGCCGAAATTATGCGGCGTTAGGTGAATGAAATTGGGATAGATTGAGCCGTTTCCAAATCCCATAAGCGCAAGCGCAATAACGGAAATCGCCGAGGGAAGCGGCAGAGAGATAAGCACCGCCGCAAAACCAACGATAGCCGCACCTATCCAAATTCTGCTCCACGTTTTGATTTTTCCCGATAGGATTCCCGAAAGAAGTCTGCCAAGTGCCATACCCGCATAGTAAAGCGAAAGCGCCGCCGCTCCGTCCTCTGCCGAAAATCCTCTTGAATTTACAAGGTAGGTTCCGCCCCAAACTCCGCATGCATATTCGATAGCATTGGTGGCAAGCATTATTATCCACGCCACGACAAGTCCGCGGACCTTAATCATTTCGAAAAGTGAAAGGCTTTTAGGCTTTACCTCTTCCTCATCAGACGAGCTCTTTCGTTTCCAAAGGGGTATTGAAGCTATAACTATAACCGCGATGATCCCCTGAACGACAGCCGCATATCTATATCCGACGCGCCAGGTTGTTTTGGAAAGCGCAAGAGATACGAGATAGGGACTCAACGTGACACCGATTCCGTAAAATCCGTGCAAAAAATTCATATGCTTTGCCTTAAAATGCAAGGCAATGTAATTATTAAGTCCCGAATCTATAGCACCCGCTCCAAGACCGAGCACCACTGCAAGAGGAATCATCCAAAGAATATTCGGCGCAAAGGAAAATCCAAGCAGCGCAAGTGCGGTCATCGCCGTACTTACTGCGGTTACCTTTGCCGTTCCGAGAATCGAAAGAATCTTTGCCGAAAATATGCTTGAAACCACCGTGCAGCCCGATATAATAAGGGTGATAATGCTGACCGAATCAACGGGAAGATTGAGATCGGGATATATAGCGGGCCACGCGGAGCCGATGAGAGAATCGGGAACTCCAAGCCCTATAAATGCAACGTAAATTACTATCAAAAGAAGTGTCATAAAAAACCTCGAGCGCGCGCAAATTTTTCGTTACTTAAATAATAACATACGTGCGAGAAAAGTCAATACTTTTACCGATTTTTTTTACAAAAAAGCGCCCGCAAAAAACAATTTTTGCGGGTGCTTTGAAAAACGGTTTAATATTTATGATATTTGCGGTATTCGCTGGGAGATATATGCTCGGAGCGCATAAAGGTTTCCGAGAAATACGATGCGTTTGAAAATCCGCATTCCGCGGCTATTGCGCTGATTCTTTTGCCCGTTGATATGAGCATTTTTTTAGCCATCATTATGCGTCTTTCATTTCTGTATTCGATTATCGTGGT
>JAGBUD010000101.1 GCA_017630995.1 Clostridia bacterium | reverse complement strand
GATATTGTACGTTTCGTCCTCGGTTGCGTGGCGAGAACCGTACATATGCATATCACCGATTTTAACTGCAGTTGCACCGTGATCAAGGTGGGGAGAGCTTTCCGACTGATCGTAAACTCCGTCCACAAGAATATCGTGCAGCTTCGCGCCTCCTTGGTTAAGAAGCCTTACGTTTGAGCAATACGATGCCGTGCGTATGTTTCTTACCTCAACGTTATATATATCGCTTGGCAATCCCGATACGCCTAAAGCTTTTTCCTCATAGCCACCGGGAATCGCAGTGAGTGCTACCGTGTCATCCTCTATAAATCCTGTAATATTCTCTATCAGTATGTCGTGGCAGCCTATACGAAGATCTATTCCGTCGCTGTTTTTGAGGAGCACCTCCTCGTATTTGTCGTATTTAAGCCCGTGGTATTCCTTTCCGGTTTCATCGATTGCGGTGTCATTTGAGCAAAATTCAACGTTACCTATGTATCCGTTTCGAGAGAAAACGAACGTAAGAGCCCACCAGCGCTGATTGATTACCTTAATATCGCTCACAGAAAATCCGTCTACGTTAGAAAATATTAGTGTTGCATTCTTCCAAATCGACGGAAGACCGTTTTTCATTGCGGTTCTTTCGGTAAGACCGTTAAAGCTTCCGCCGTCAAGGATAGCCATGCCGCGTCCCTTAATGTTTATGTTTTTATCTGTACCCGATAGCGTACGACCGCTCTCGGTGCAATAATTCTCGTTCACAAACATGTTCGAATAGACGCCGTCTGCCATTTTCAAATGACAGTTTTCAAGGATAAGGGTAAAATTGCTCGGCAGTCTTATCTCCGATTCAATCTCCCAAAATCCCGTTATTACAGCGGTGCGTGAGCCGTCTGCAATAGCCTTTGCGATTTCGCCGACTATATATTCATTACCGTTTTTAAAAAATTGTTTTTCGTTCATATAGCACCTCAACCAATATAATAAAAGTCCGCTGTCTTGCAGTTTATATAAAACGTATCACTTTACTTTTGCGCCTTGGGAAGCATTACCTCAAACGTTGTTACGTTGTTTTTACTGTTAACGAAGATTTCTCCGCTATGAAGGTCGACGATTCTCTTGACTATGGCAAGGCCTATTCCGTTTCCTTCCTTGGTGTGCGATTCCTCGCCTTGATAGAATTTATTGAAGATTTTTTCAACCTTTTCAGGCGATATCTCGCTACCCGTGTTACTTACAGTTACCGTCATCAAGCTCTCGGTTTCAAAAATTTCAATCTTAACGTCGCCGCCAACGTCGGAAAATTTTATGGCGTTGTCAATGAGATTTATCCATATCTGCTTCAGAAGCTCCTCGTTTGCTTCTATCATAAATTCATCGAACATAAGCTGAGGCATAATGTCCTTTTTAGTCCATTTTCCCTCAAGAAGCAAAACCGCGGTTCTGATTTGCTCGGACAAATTAAAGGTGGAAACCTCGGAAAGAATACTTTGGTTTTCAATCTTCGTCAAATGCAAAACGTTGGTTGCCATATACGAAAGCCTTACCGACTCCTCCTCTATCGCGGTGAGATACTGCTTTTTTTCTTCTTCCGTTAGGTTGCCCTTATTGAGAAGCTTTGCAAATCCCGTGATAGAAACAATCGGGGTTTTAAACTCGTGGGAAAAATTATTTATGAAATCTCCACGAAGCATCTCCGTGTTTTCAAGCTCCTCGGCAAGCTTATTGAAGCTATCCTCAACCTGCCTTATTGCAGGGTAGTTACTGAATGCACCCTTGAAATGAAGCCTTGCCCCAAAATCCCCCGCAGCCAAGCGGTTTATATGAGTTATAAGCTTGTTTACGGGCTTTATCGGTGCGCGCGTTCCAAAAAACACGATAACCGCGCCAAGCGCGACGCTTATTACCACCATAACCAAAATTACGGTGCCCGCATTCAATTCCTCGTCCTGACCCATTACCCCCGTGACTACGAGAAGATACGAGGTCAAAGCCGCAAGCGCGATAGCCGCAAGCAAAACGAAGAAAATCGCAAGAGAGAAAACGATGGTCAAGGACGCACTTGTTTTTCTGTCAAGCTTATTCATATTTTTTCACCGCCTTGTAGCCAAGTCCGCGCACGGACTGAATTTCAAATTCCTTCCAACCGTCAAATCTTTTGCGCAGTCTTGCAATATGAACGGTTACGGTTTCCCAGCCCGTGTTGCTCTCCGCACCCCAAATCTCGTCCATCAGCTGAATTCGCGTAAAAATCTTTTCGGGATACGAAAGAAGCTTATAAAGGAGCATAAATTCCTTTTGCGGAAGCTCGTGCACCTCGTCGCCGCGCGTTACCGTGAGCGAATCGTAATCCACTATTACCTCGCCTATAACGATTCTATGCTCGGTTGCTATCTTCGCTCTGCGAAGCAGCGCCTTTATTCGAAGCAGCATTTCCTCATCGTCAATCGGCTTTGTTATATAATCGTCGGTTCCCGCCTCAAATCCCTTGTGCTTATCTGCGGGGAGCTGCTTTGCCGATACCATAAG
>JAGBUD010000100.1 GCA_017630995.1 Clostridia bacterium | reverse complement strand
TCAAGCTCCTTTGTCGGCTCGTCCAAAATCAAAATCGGACATTTTTTAAGAAAAGCTCGAACAAGAGAAACTCTTTGCTTCATTCCGCCCGAAAGCTCGCTTGGAAGAAGCTTCATATCAGTGTCTTTAAAATCGAAATATTTAAGAAGCGCGGCAACGTCGTTTTTGTTCTCTGCGCTTGGCGTTTTGTATACCGCCTCGCAAACGTTATCAATTGCGCAAAGGTTGGGGAAGAGTCTGTATTCCTGGAATGCAAAAGAAACGTTTTTTGCTCCTCCGCCGATAATCGCGCCACCATAATTTTTATCAAGTCCCGCAATCATTCGCAAAAGCGTTGTTTTTCCAACTCCGCTTTCTCCTCGAATAAAATAAAGTCCCGTATCGGAAAATTCGTAATTGAAATCCGAAAAAACCACCTTTTTATCAAAGGATTTAGTGAGGTTTTTGATAGTTAAACTCATTTTTTAAACCTCCTAATAATTCGTTTCGTGAGGATTTCGAGCGAAATGCTGAACGTTGCTATAACAATTATCCAAGCAAAGACCTCGTCGGTTAGAAGTGCATATCTCGCATCCGCGATGTTAGCTCCTATCGAAACCTTCGTCGAGCCTATTACCTCTGCGGCAATTTCGGCTTTCCAAGCAAGACCGATGGAGGTTATGACGGCAGGGAAGAAGTATCTTAAAAGTGTGGGTAAGGTAAGAATTTTAAACCGCTTAAAGCGTGAAAATTCGAAAACGTCACACACTTCGGAAAGGTCTTTCGGTACAGCATCAAACCCGTCGAGTAGGTTCTGCCATATTATCGGCATAACCATAAGAAACGCGATAAAAACGGTAAGGAAATTTCCGCTCACAAGTATCCATAAAAGCGTGATAAATGTAACTACGGGAGTTGCTTTTATTATCGTGATTACAGGGGTGATTGCTTTTCTGAACAAAGCCATAAAATGTGATGCGTACGCCAGCACGGAACCGAAGAAAATTCCCAAAATTACGCCGAAAAACACGCGCAGAAATGAATATATAACCGCCTTGTAGAAAGCAAATGTACCCATCATTTTTATCAAAGCTCTGAATGCGGAATAGGGTGTCGGAAGAAAATAATCGTTGCCGAATGCCCTTGTTAAAAGCACGGAAGAAATCTGCCAAACCGATATCCAAAAAACGAATATAAGAGCGCCGAAAATTACCTTTTTAAAGTGCTTACTGAACATAGTAAAAAGCGTCGTCGGGCATCTTGCCGCCGATTATATTAAGACCGAAAGCGTTGTAAGAATTTTCGAGGAAGGTCTTCATTTTGGAGCCGTCAACGTAAGCGATGGTATCACCGAGGTTAGTGAGTGCTTTCTTTGCGGCGGGTACGGCACCCATAATGGTGGTATCAACTGCGTATGTGGCAGCGGTTTCGATGTTTTCGCTGTTGCTCATAAACTCTATTGAAGCCTTGTATTCGGAAAGGAATTTATTAACGAGCGAGGCATGCTCGTCAACAAAGCTCTTGCGTGCTACGATGCAGCCCATAGCGATAGGTGTTTCAAATTTTGAATCCCAAGCTTCGCCGAGGTCAACCTTAACGGAATAATCGGTGTTTTTCATAAGAGCGTTTGTAACAATGGGTTCGGGAGCAATAACGATGTCTGCTTTTCCTGCCGCAATTACAGCGGGAAGATCTTGGGGCTTTGCCAAAACTGTAGCGGAGTCACCCTCGCCAAGTTCGGTTTTTACGGTAACGTTAATTCCGTATTCTGCTATAAGCTTCTCAAGTATGATTTTGGGTGTTCCGTTTGTGCATGTATAAACTGTCTTTCCCTCAAGATCTGCAAAGCTGTTTATTTCAACTCCGCTTTTTGCAACTACATAGAGTGCGTTAAGGCAGTTTATTGCAAGAACCTGAATGTCAATCTCGGCAGTGTTGTAAAGTTTAGCAACCTCGTTGGTGGGCAAGCAAGCAACGTCGAGCGATCCCGTTTGAAGAGCGGCAGCTGCGGCGCTTGTATCTTCAAATTTTTCAAATGAGTAAGCGTCATTTCCTTCAACGCCGCCGTTGGTTGCAATAAGCTGTGCCATACCTATACCGGTGGGGCCGCTCATATATCCAACGTTGATTTTCGTTGTGTCGGTGCTTTCGCCGCATGCGGTCAATCCGACGCAAGCGATGATGAGAAGTGAGAATGTGAGAAGGGCAGAGATGATTTTTTTCATTGTGTAATCCTTTCAAGACCGTCGGGGTCTTTTATATAAATTTTTTTATTATCAAATTCGATGACTCCCTTGCTTTCGAGGGCTGATATGGCGCGGTATATGGAAGCTCGTCCGAAATTGAGCGTCTTTGCGGTTTTGCTTAAATTTAGAAGCATCGTTTTTTCATTAGTGCGAGTCATTTCCGAAAAAAGATAGCGCGCAAAGCTTTCCACTGTGGAATCGGAGGAAAATGTAGCAATCTTTTTATTTAAGAAATCTATACGCTCTCCCATAAACGTGATAATGTTCATAGCGATTTCCGGATATCCTTTTATGAGAAATTCGATCGAATTTTTGTCCAAAAATGCGATTTTTGATTTTTTCTTTGCCCTGACTCGCGTCGGGAATTTTTCAACCGCAGAAAATACGGCAAGAACTCCGAAAGAGTCGTTTTCCTTGAGTAAATTTAATGGGATTGAGGTTTCGTCGGGTTTTATTCGCTCAACCGTGCATTCTCCCTTTAACACGAGTCCGACCTTGCTCTCAAAGTCATCGGGTGTGTAAATATCTTCGCCAGTCGCAAATTCCTTGATTTCGGGATTGACGCTGTTTAAAACGCTTTCCAAAGATTCTGCGGAAAGTCCGCGAAAGAGAAAAGCGTTCGAGAGAAGCGTTACGTCGTCAAGGCTAAAATTGTTTTTATTATTCATAAACCTCACCAAAGTGTATCATTTGATACAATTATAACACAAATTTTGCTAATTGTCAATTCCATTCGAGCAAAAAATATCAAGATATTGGTCAAAAATAATCAAAAAAATGAGCGCAAAAAATCTGTGAAAGCTATTGCAATTTTGATATCGCTATGCTATAATTAAATATGTATTATTTTAAATTAAACGCGTATGCGCTGTATATATGAGGTAAAAATGAACACTTTGGTTAGCGTTTTGCTTGGCGGGAATCCTAATTTCCTTTCCGAATTTGGCTCTTTTTTGATTGATTCCTTTAAGGAATTTAGCGTTAAAGATGCTATAGATATTTCCCTTTTGTCTGTATTTTTGTTTTTTGCTTTCAGATTTATCCGCGGCAGAAAAGCGGGAGTTTTGCTATTCGGTGCCGCGATATTCATTCTCGTAATGGGATTTGCTTTGTACTTTGAATTTGAGGCAACGTCATTCTTGTTCTCTCAAATTTTCAAGGTGGGTGCCATTGCTATAGTCGTTATTTTTCAACCCGAAATTCGTGACGCGCTTGAAAAAATCGGTTCCGGCTCTCTTGCGGGTATATTGAGCTTTAGCGATACGAAGAAAAAACGTCAGCTTTACGTTTCCGCTATTGATAATATTTGCAAGGCAATAACCGACCTTTCAAACACGAAAACCGGAGCTTTGATAGTTATTTCAAGAACTACGAAGATTGACGATATCATTCAAACGGGTATCGTTATCAATGCAGACGTTAATTCATTTCTCTTGAGAAATCTTTTTTTCAACAAGGCGCCTCTTCATGACGGTGCGGTTATAATCGACGAAGCGAGAATCGTTGCGGCGGGTTGTCTTTTGCCTCTAACGAGAAGAACTGACGTTGACGGTGACCTTGGAACACGTCACAGAGCCGCTATTGGAATGAGCGAATCAAGCGACGCAATAGTTATTATCGTTTCGGAGGAAACAGGTGTTATTTCTGTGGCATATGACTGCTCGTTGACTCGTGATTACACTCCCGAGACGTTGCGCAAGTTCTTGATGAGTAAAATTGTCGGTATAAATGATTCCAAAGACTGAATTTACGGAGTAAGCTATCATGAATAAAAAGTTTTTAGGTATAAAAATTGCAACGTATCTTCAAGCAATCGTTTGCGTTATAGTTGCTGTTTCTATTTGGCTTTTTGCCAATTATACAACGCATAAGGAAGCTCCGCAGGCAGAGGAAGCCGCTATAGTTGAATTCTTTGAAAAGGTATGAGGGTATTATGAACTCAAGGATTCGGGTTTTTATTGTTAATAATATAAAACTTCCGATCAACGCCTCTCAAAAAGAGGCGTTTTCAATTGCACAAAAAAAGCTTTCCGCTATGGGAATATCAACAAAATGGGCGGAATGTAAAATTTACCGAAGAAGCATAGATGCAAGAAAAAAAGAAGATATAAAATTTGTTTATTCGGTTTCCGTTAAAACGGAAGCTCCGAAATTCGATGAGAAAAGACTGCTTGAACACAATATTTCGGTTTTAAGGGAAAACCGTGAACTTGAATTCTTTTGCGGAAATGAGCAGCTTGATTATCCGCCGCTTGTTGTGGGAAGCGGACCTTGCGGATTGTTTGCGGCGCTTTTGCTTGCGGAAAGAGGATATTCTCCGATTTTGATTGAGCGCGGCGGAAGCATAAAAGAGAGAAATGAAGCGGTAAAGAAATTCGCGATTACGCGAAAGCTTAATCCCGATACCAATATACAGTTTGGTGCGGGCGGTGCGGGTACGTTTTCGGACGGAAAGCTCGTTACGAGAATTAACGACCCGCTGACAGAATACATACTAAAGCGCTTCGTTGATTTCGGTGCACCTGAGGAAATAGAGTATATCGCTCGTCCGCATATCGGAACCGATATACTTTCGAACGTTGTTGATAATATTTTGAGAAAAATCGAAGAGCTTGGCGGCAGAGTTGTTTACAATACTAAGCTTTTGAGTTTGCAGACAGAAAAATCCACAGCAAAAACAACGCGCGGCGATATTCGCTACGGAGCGCTTGTGCTCGCTATAGGACACAGTGCAAGAGATACGTATTTTTCTCTTTTTGATAATCAGTTTTCAATAGTGCCTAAATCCTTCTCCGTGGGAATGAGAATTGAGCATCTTGCCGACGATATAGATTTTGCTATGTACGGTGACGCTCCACGCGAAATCCTTGGCAGAGCCGAATATAATCTGTCGCATAACACGAAAGAGCGTGGAGTCTATACGTTTTGTATGTGTCCCGGCGGAACCGTTGTAGCCGCTACGAGCGAAGAGGGCGGTGTTTGCGTAAACGGTATGAGCGAGCATAAGCGAAACGGCAAAAATTCAAATTCTGCCGTTGTTTGCAGTATTTTTCCCGAGGATTACGGTGCAACGCCTCAAAGCGCAATAGAGTTTCAGAGAAAGATAGAAAAGAGTGCATTTCTTGCGGCAGGCTCGGATTACAGTGCGCCTATGATAACGTTAGGTGATTTCCTATCAAATAAATGCTCCGCAGAGCCAACGAAGGTTGTGCCGACGTATATGGACGGAAAAGGTGTTGTACTCGCATCTCCCGAAAAATATTTACCAACTGTAGTAACCTCGGCGATAGGTAATGCCATAGTTGATTTTGATAAAAAGATACATGGATTTGCCGACAGCGCGGCAGTGCTGACAGGCCCCGAAACAAGAACGAGTGCTCCTATTAGAATTATGAGAGATCCGACAAGCCTTGTTGCCGTTGGATTTGACAATATTTATCCCGCAGGCGAGGGCGCAGGCTATGCGGGCGGAATCACAAGCGCCGCAATAGACGGTGTGCGCACGGCTATTGCATTAATGAAAAGATACAAGCCCCAAAATTGACGGGTGAAATCAAGACCGTCACAGTGCGTATTTCTTTAGGTTGATAATAAAATGGAAGGCGGGGCGAAAGCCCCAACCGGTTTAAAAATAAATGAATAACGAAAAAATTGTTGAAAGGAAGAAGAATTGGATTCTTAAAAACACAACCGATGAATCGGTAGAGCACGCAATTTTTGCGGTTGCGGGCGAGCTTGGGATAAATCCCGTTATTGCAAAGCTCCTCTACAATCGCGGATATACTGATGCTGCCGCAATGAAGTCGTTTCTTTATATGGAAAAGGAAATGCTTTGCAATCCTTTCCTGATGAAAGATATGGACAAGGGTGTTGAGAGAATTCGTCTTGCTATCGAAAGAAAAGAAAAAATCACAATTTACGGAGATTACGACGTTGACGGCGTAACCTCGGTTTGCACGTTGTATTTGTATTTGCAGAAAAAAGGTGCAATCGTAGATTATTATATCCCCAACAGAGCGGGAGAAGGATATGGCGTTTCAAATCAAGCTATTGATACGCTAAAGGAGCAGGGTACAAAGCTCATAATTACCGTTGATACGGGAATTACCGCGATAAACGAGGTTAATTATGCTGCAACGCTCGGCATAGATTTTCTTATTACCGACCACCACGAGTGCCATTCCGAAATTCCCAATGCGTCGGCAGTTATAAATCCTCACCAGCCTGACTGCAACTATCCTTTCAAGGAGCTTGCGGGCGTTGGTGTTGTGTTTAAGCTTGTCAGCGCTTACGAGGAGCGTGCGCTCGGATTTTCTCGCAGAGTGGCGGCAGAGCACGTTTTTGCGGAGTATGCCGATATTGTAGCCATAGGTACTATAGCAGACGTTATGCCCATAAAATCGGAAAACAGATTGATCGTAAGCTATGGCCTCAATATGATAGAAAACACATCTCGCCCCGGTCTTTTGGCGCTTATGGACGCAACCAACCAAAGGGATTCCAAATATAACGAGAGAAGAAAAAAGAGAACGAAAATAACGTCGGGATATATAGGATATACTGTTGCCCCCCGTATAAATGCCGCAGGAAGAGTGCGCAGTGCTTCTCTTGCCGTCGAACTGTTTTTGGAAAAGAACATAAAGAAAGCGGAAGAAATATCCCATCTTCTTTGCGAAGCCAATAAAGAAAGACAAGCGGAAGAAAACAAGATAATGCAAGAGGCATATGCCCAAATCGAGCTGGAAAATCTCGACAAGGATTTTGTTATGGTCTTGAATTCTAACGGTTGGCACCACGGTGTTATCGGAATCGTTGCGTCAAGAATAACAGAGAAGTATTCTCGCCCGACAATTCTTGTTTCATTCGAAACCGATAGCGAGCCGTCGCCCACCGATATGGGTAAGGGATCGGGCAGAAGTATAAAGGGCTTGAACCTTGTTGAAGCGCTCTGCTACTGTGATGAATATCTTGAAAAATTCGGCGGTCACGAGCTTGCGGCGGGTCTTTCCGTCACAAGAGAAAACTTGCCTCTTTTCAGAGAGAAAATCAATGAGTTTGCAAGAAATAATCTCACATCATCGGATATGGTTTCGGCAATAGAAGCGGATATGGAGCTTCGTTTTTCCGAGGTATCGCTTTCTCTTGCGGCAGATTTGCAGATTCTAGAGCCTTACGGTGTAGGAAATCCAATGCCAGTCTTTGTCTCCAAGGCTGTAAATGTAAATGAAATTACGGCTATTAGTGAGGGAAAGCATACGAGATTTTCCTTTGGAGAAGGAAAGAATACCGTTAACGCAATGTTCTTTTCTAATTCTCCCGATTCGCTCGGTCTTTTTGCGGGTGATTTGGTGGATATTGTTTATAATATTGATATCAACGAGTGGCTCGGAAGAAGATCCGTTCAGCTTAATATAAAGGATATTCGTCGCTCTAACGAGCAAGGAGGCGCTTGCGATGCGCAGCGCTCCCGCTTTGACGAGATTTGGAATGGAGCAACCTACAGTCCCGCAGAAAACGTTTTGCCCAGCCGTGAGGATTTTGCGGCGGTGTATCGCTTTATTGCAAACTCCGTGCGCCAGGGTGTAGACGAGCTTTCTCATAAGGATATTATTTTGGGTATGCATTCATCTTCGGATAACTTTGCAATAGGCTATATCAAATTAAAGATTATCATAAAGGTATTTGCCGAGCTTAATATATTGAGCATCAATGAATTTCAGCCCGAGCAATACAAATTTAAAGTTTATTATTCATCTTCAAAAACCGATCTTGATAAATCGCATCTCTTGAGAAGAATAAGATGTCAGCAAGAAAAGGTTAATTGATTTTTTGGTAAATGTTATGTATGAAGAATTAAAACCATTACTTGACTTAATAGAAAAAAACGAGAAGAATTACGACATTGAAAAGATAAAAGAGGCGTTTCTTTTTGCAGCAAAGCTCCATGAGGGACAGTTTCGTTTAAGCGGTGAGGCATATATTTGCCACCCCGTTGCCGTTGCTGTTATAGTTGCAGAGCTTGGACTTGATACCGATTCTATCTGTGCGGCGCTTTTGCACGATACCATCGAGGATTGCGAAACAAGCCTTGAAACTATCGCAAAATCCTTTGGCAAGGACGTCGCAATGCTCGTTGACGGACTCACAAAAATAATTCAAGTTCAAGTGGCAGATAAGGAAGAAGCGCATATCGAGAATATCCGTAAAATGCTCCTTGCAATGAACAAGGACATTCGCGTTATATTCATAAAGCTTTGCGACAGACTCCATAATATGAGGACTCTTTCTGCAAAAAAAGAAGAAAGACAAAGAGCTATAGCGCTTGAAACAATGCATATTTACGCCCCCCTTGCACACCGACTTGGTATGCAGAAGATAAAGCAGGACCTTGAAAATCTCGGCTTGTTTTATCTTGACCCCGTCGGATACGACGAGGTGCGTAATTCCATAGAAGATAAATACGGAAAGAACCGTGATTTTCTTCACGACGCAAAAAAGGTTATCGACGATAAGCTCAAGGAAAATGATATAAATTTCTATCTTGAGGGAAGAGTAAAATCCGTATACAGTATATACAGAAAAATGTATACCTTGAATAAAGCATTCGAGGAAATATACGATTTCTACGCGCTCCGTGTTATTGTTGAAACAGAGCTTGAATGTTATACCGCCTTGGGTATAGTTCACGAGCTGTTTAAGTCCGTTCCCGGAAGATTTAAGGACTATATATCCACGCCCAAACCCAACCTCTACAGATCGCTTCACACAACCGTCATAGGACGAAGCGGTATTCCTTTCGAGGTGCAGATAAGAACGCGCGAAATGCACCAAGAGGCTGAATACGGTATCGCGGCGCATTGGAAATATAAAACGGGCGAGCGTTCTGCTGCAGATATTGACGAGAAGCTTCGTTGGATATCAAGCCTTCTTGAATCCGACGAAAACACGCGTGACCCCGATGAATTTATCCACTCGTTTAAAACAGACATATTCCACGACGAAACTTTTGTATTCACTCCCAAGGGTGACGTAATATCGTTGCCCCAAGGCTCCACCGTTATAGATTTTGCGTACGCAATTCACTCTGCGGTTGGAAACAAAATGGTTGGCGCAAAGGTTAACGGCGCAATAGTTCCTATTGATAAAATTCCGCAAAACGGAGATATTATCGAGATTCTCACGTCGGGATCCTCAAAGGGCCCGAGCCGTGATTGGCTTAAAATAGTTAAAACGGGCGAGGCGAGAAGCAAAATCCGCCAGTGGTTTAAAAAGGAGAAGCGCTCCGAGAATATTCTCGTAGGTAAGGCGGAGGTTGAAAAGGAAATCCGCAAGATAGGTAAGAGCATTAGCGACGCCCAGCTTGAAGAGATAATTTCCGCTATCGCAAAGCGCGTGGGAATAAATAATTCCGACGATTTCTATAACACAATAGGATTTGGCGGACTTTCCATTCAAAGATTCATTCCGAAAATCAAGGACGAAATTGACAAAATTTCCGTCGATGATCAAAAGCCGATTTCCGCAGAGGAGGAGATATCAAAGGTTAAGACCGTTTCCTCGATTAAGGGCTCTAAAAACGGTGGCGTAATCATAGACGGAGAGGCGGGCTGCCACGTGAAATTTGCGCGCTGCTGCAATCCCTTGCCCGGCGACAAAATCGTTGGATTTGTTACAAGAGGCTTTGGCGTTTCCGTGCATAAAACGGACTGCCCCAACGTAACCATTACCCGCAAGAACGAGGAAAACCTCGCAAGATGGGTAAGAGCCGAGTGGGAAAATGCAAATAGCGGCGAAGTGTTTACAAACGAAATCTACGAGGCAAAGCTGAAAATATTTGCCGAAGACGGAATTGGTGTTATAGCCGCAATTTCTATGGCACTTGCGGAAATGAAGGTTTCCATAACTCAAATAAACACTCAACCCCAAAAGAACGGAGATATGGCAATCAACATATCTATCGGTTGTAAAAACACGGCACACTACGAATCAATAGTGTCAAAGCTTCGTTCTGTGCGCTCGGTTATTTCTGTTGAGAGAACGTTTTCTTATTAATAAAAACGGAGGACTGTTTTGAAAGCTATACTTCAAAGAGTTGATTAGGCTGTCGTATATGCCGACGGCGAGTTTTCGGGTGTAATCGGAAACGGACTTTATATTTTGCTCGGAGTAGAGGGGCAGGATGCGGAGCTTGACGCAGAGCTTCTCAGTGAAAAAATATCAAAGCTTAGAATTTTCTCCGATGAGGACGGCAAAATGAACCGCTCGCTTATCGACGTTGGTGGAGAGGCGCTTGTTGTTTCTAATTTTACATTGAATGCCAACTACGAGCATGGAAACAGACCCGATTATTTTTCGGGAGCTGCGCCCGAGCTTGCAAACCGTCTTTATGAGTATTTTGTTTCTTGTCTTTCTACCAAGGTCAAAAAGGTTGCAACAGGAAAATTCGGTGCGGATATGAGAACCGAAATGATAACCGACGGTCCCGTAACTATATTTATGGAATCTCAAAAATTAAGAAAAGGAAAAAACAGGCTATGATATTGCATATCGACGGTAATATCAATAAATATTACGTTCAAACGCTTTGTATGGTGTTTTTTCCCGGGGCTACCTTTGGTGAAAACGAGGAATCTGCCGACGGTATTCCCGAGGTAAGAGTAAGCGTCTTTCCTGAAAATTCGGGCGATGCGGTCACTGCGTTTGCTTCTATAAAGCTTAACGACAAGGTCTCCGAGGCTTCGGAAACCGTCTATTACAGCGAAGAAACTAATATTGCAACGCATGAATCCATAGCCGTCGGAAAGGCTCTTTTTGCGGCAGGAAAATCGCTTCTCGGCTATATTCCGCCGTGGGGTATACTAACCGGTATCAGACCCGCGAAAATTGCAAGCACGCTTCTTTATAGCGGAAAAGGAATTTTAAAAACCAAGAGAATATTAAGAGATGAATTTTTCCTAAATCCGCAAAAGGCCGCACTTGCAACCTCTGTTGCTTCCCGCGAAATCCGTATCCTTAAAAATATGAAAAAGGAATCTTGCTCAATATATATTTCGATTCCTTTTTGCCCCTCAAGGTGTGCCTATTGCAGCTTCGTATCTTCCACCACACCACGTTTGCTTTCTTTGATAGATGAATACATAGATAAGCTTTTGATTGATTTGGACGAAATCTTTTCAGTAGTTAAAAAGCTTAATTTTGAGGTTACCACCATATATATCGGAGGTGGAACACCCACAACGCTTTCCGCAAAGCAGCTTGAACGAATATTCAAGAGAATTGAACGCCATATGGACCCGTTTGCTCTCGCGGAATTTACGCTTGAGGCGGGAAGACCCGACACCAT
>JAGBUD010000099.1 GCA_017630995.1 Clostridia bacterium | reverse complement strand
GGCGAGCCGACCTGCCGCCGTGACGAAGCTCGCACCATAGCTCTCTATATAAAGGAGAGATGGCCGAGCCTTCCTATAAGAATAAATACAAATGGACACAGTGACTTGATTATCGGCAAGAATTCCGCACCGCTTTACGAGGGCGCATTCGATTCCGTGTCAATCAGCTTAAATACCCCAAGTGCAGAAAAATATAACGCTTTGTGCCACCCCGTGTATCACGAAGAGGCTTTTAACGCACTCTTAACCTTTGCCGAAAATGTAAAGAATTATGTGCAAAAGGTTTGTTTTTCCGTTGTTAGAGAAACGCTCACCGACGAGGAGCTTCTCGAATGTGAACGCCTCGCCGAAAGGGCAGGGGTCACTCTTAAGGTGAGAACCTACATCGGAAAATAATCGCACCCCGATATGTATTCGGTGCTTATCATCATAAGATGTGCCGTTGCGCATCGCATAATATCTATTGAGACTCCAAGAAAGCCAAGCTCACACGTAAGGTCGAGCATGGCTTTTATTTTTTTGAGAGACGGAAACACGATTCTCTCGCCACCCTCGCTTTCGGAAAACGAATTAAGCATAGTATCACTGTCGTAATCTATTTTTGCACGGCGATTTTTTGCGATTTTTCGCGCTTCATTTATTTCTAACGGAGTCTTGCCCGCAGCGCTGTAGCGGTATCCAAATGGGGATATATCGGTGAAAATTCTTGCAAAATCGCATTTTTCTGCTATGGAGCGAAGCTTCTTTTCCTCCGCCCTTGCGCTTTCGGCAGTCATAGCGACCGGGTCGCTGTTTATCACAATTCCGTCGGCAATATCCGCGTAAATAGGCTCAAGGTCGCTCGTCGTCTCTAAAAACAGTGAAAGTTCGTCTGATATTAGCTGCTTTTTTAGGTCGAAGATACCGTTCAAAATTCCCCGGTCATTTAGCCGCGATTCAGCCGCCAGCGTTATTCCGTGGCAACCGAGCCGCACCGCCTCGCGCTCAAATTCAAGGAGCGGCCCACCTTTAAACTCGAGTTTTTCTTCCTTTGGAATATATAAACGCAAAAGAACGCATTTTCCCGAGTCCCTTGCTATTTTTGCGGCACGCTCTGCGTCAAATAGCGATTGCAATCTTCCACTCTTTAACTTGTGGGCGGACACCGTGACGTATGATAGGTGAGGGAGCACTGCGCGCAGATTTTCTTCTTTCCAACCGTTATAGAGATAACCGTTAACAAGGCAAATCGCATTTGTTTTTGGCGCGTATTTTATTGAAAGTATTTCTTCGGGGTAAATTATATCATTTCCCATTAGGGCAGGATTGTATTTCAATAAATCGTTGACTCTTGTGCCGAATCTTTTTGCTATGTCAAAAAGTGTGTCGCCGCTCCTTACTGTATAGCTTCGGGTGGGTGAGAGAATTAAAAGCTCATCCCCGATGGGAAGGGAGTCTTGCCTTGTGGCATAACCGTCGAAAAGCCCATTGTTTTCAAGTATTTTTGTTGATGCTGTGCAGTATTCTCTCGCTATGTCGTAAATTGTTTCCTCTTTTTTTACGGTATGTATTTTCATTAAAAAAGCCCTTTTCTGTTTTTATTTTCATTTTATGCTTAACGTGAATTTTTTGCCATTTTCTTGGAAAAATAATGATAAAAAACAAAGGAGAGCTGCTATGGTGAAAATAGAAAGCGTAAAGGCAAGGGAGATTCTTGATTCTCGTGCAAATCCAACGGTTGAAGCCGAGGTCGTGCTTTCTGACGGAAGCGTCGGTTGTGCCGCAGTGCCGTCGGGCGCATCAACGGGAAAGGGGGAAGCGCACGAGCTGCGCGACGTTCATAAAAGAAGATATAGAAAGCTCGGTGTTCTTGACGCGGTAAGGTCGGTTAACGAAAGGATAAGCGCGGCGCTTATGGGGGAGGACGCCTACGATTTGGAGAAAGCCGACTCTATTATGATAGCACTTGACGGTACGTATAATAAGTCGAATCTCGGAGCAAATGCAATTCTTTCGGTTTCTATGGCTCTTGCAAGAGCGGGGGCGGCATCATTGAATATGCCGCTTTACAGATACGTTGGCGGAATTTTCGCCTCCCGAATGCCTGTGCCGATGATGAATATACTGAACGGCGGCGTTCACGCCGCAAACAATTTGGATATTCAAGAATTTATGATACTTCCCGTCGGTGCAGAGAGCTTTTTGGAGGCCGTTCGCTTCGGCTCGGAAATATATCATTCCCTCCGCTCAATTCTCATCTCCCGCTCGCTTTCCGTCGGAGTTGGTGACGAGGGCGGATTCGCCCCCAATCTCAATAGTGAGGAGGAGGCAATCGAGTTGATAATAGAAGCAATAGAGGAGGCGGGGTATACCGTCGGGCGCGACGTTTTCGTCGGTCTTGACGTTGCGTCCTCCGAATGGCATAACGGCACGGGCTACAGACTGAACAAGACGGGCAGAGAAATGACCTCCGACGAGATGTGCGAATATGTTGCGTCGCTTGTCGAAAAATATCCGATAATATCGGTAGAGGACGGTGCGGCAGAGGAGGATTTTTACGGTTGGGAAAAGCTGACCGCAAGGCTTTGTGGAAACAAAACGCTTTTGGTAGGTGACGACCTCTTTGTTACCGACCATAAAAAAATCAGCGAATATGCCGCAAGAAAAATAGCAAACACGGTTTTGATTAAACCAAACCAAATAGGGACGCTCTCCGAAACCGCAAGAGCAATATCTGTTGCCAAAAGCCTTGGCTATCGCACAATAATGTCTCACAGAAGCGGAGAAACCGAGGATAGCATAATTGCTGACCTTGCGGTTGGATTTGGGTGTGAGTTTGTAAAAATGGGTGCTCCCGCAAGGAGTGAGAGAGTTGCAAAATACAACAGACTTATGAAAATCGAATCCGAAATAAAAAATGCGTGCTACGTCGGTATAGGTTTAGTTTGATATTTATACCCAAACCCCTTGAAAAAAGCAGTTTGATATGTTAAAATGTATCTAAATGATAAAATATTCGTCTTGGGGGTAAAGTATGAAGATAAAAAGCGGATTTGTTCTTGAAAAGGATGGCGGAGAATATCTCGCGGTTGCCGTTGGAGAAAGAGCGGTTGATTTCGAGGGTATGGTTCGTCTTAACGGCACGGGTGCTTTCTTCTGGAACCTTATGGCTGATAAGGATATAACAAAGGACGAGCTTGTTGAAGCGGTGCTTTCAAATTTTGTCGACGTCTCTCGCGAGCAGGTATCGGGTGACGTTGATAATTTCGTTAAAACCCTATCCGACGGCGGAATTCTTGAATGAAAACGGTTGAATATCTTGAGCCGATAGAGCAGCAGCTTAAAAATAAAGGAAGCTATGCTTCTATAACTAAAGGGTGCAGTATGCAGCCTCTCTTTAAAACTCGGCGCGATATGGTGGTTATCGAGCCGCTTTCGCGCGAGCCTAAAAAGTATGACGTAGTTTTATATCGCGGTGCGGGAGCGGAATATATACTTCATCGCATAATAAAGGTGTGCCCTGAATTTTTCGTTATTCGCGGAGATAATACCTACGTAAAGGAGTTCGTTCCAAAGGAAAACGTTATCGGTGTCTTGACTACATTTAATCGCAAGGGAAAACGTGGCACGACAGGCGATTTTTCATATATCCTTTATTCAAGGGTGTGGAATTTTATATATCCCATTCGTTCCTTATACGTTAAATTGAGAAGACTTGCTTCGAAAATTTACCATAAATTATTTGGGTGAAAAAATGAATAAATAAAAAAACGAACCGAGAGCTTTTGCGCTGTCGGTTCGTTTTTTTATTCGTTTTCATCAAGCTTTCCCGCGTCGGGATATTTGAGCGGCTTAAATCCGCTTATTTCATCACGGCACATAGCGCCGAATATTCTG
>JAGBUD010000098.1 GCA_017630995.1 Clostridia bacterium | reverse complement strand
TGTCGTATGTAATGTACTACCTCGGTATGTTTGTTTCGTGGGCAACAACCTTCCAACCCTTGCTTATGGGTATTGTACTGTCCGTAATTATGGGTATAATTCTTACGTTGCCTATCTCCAGCGCAGCGATATGTGCAATGATTTTCTCGGAGTCGGCTTATGCGGTTGCCTTGATGAACGGTACAGACGAGGGCTTCTTGCTTGCAGGCGGTGCGTGCGTTGCGGGCTGCTGCGCGCAGATGGTTGGCTTTGCTGTTATCAGCTTCCGTGAGAACAAGTGGGGCGGTATAGTTTCTCAGGGACTTGGAACTTCTATGCTTCAAATGGGTAATATAGTTAAGAAGCCTGTAATATGGGTGGCTCCGACGTTAGCGGCGGCAGTTACGGGACCGATATCGACCATGATATTCAAGCTCAAGTGTCAGGGTGTTGCGGCCGGTATGGGCACTTGCGGACTTGTTGGACCTATCGGTGTTATTGACGCAACGGAAAACAGCGTTATGAAATGGGTAGGAATTGTGCTTGTGTGCATAGTTCTTCCCGCAATTCTTTCCTTTGTCTTCAACGAGATCATGCGTAAGCTCGGTTGGATAAAGACGGGAGATATGCAGCTTGACGTATAAAAAATATGGGGTAATGCAGTACTGCATTACCCCATATTTTTTATAATAAATCAAAATTGTGATAATAAAATAAAAAAATTTCTGCATATTACTATTTAAAAGAAAAAATATTATAGACATTTTTGCTGTTATGTGGTAAAATATTCATATCGATTATTTTTGACAATATCTGCAAAAACTCTATTTGTTAGGGGGGATAGCTCTGAAAAAAGAATATTTTTATATAAGCGGAATGACTTGCTCTGCGTGCGCCGCAAGAGTCGAAAAAAGCGTATCGTCGCTTGAGGGCGTTTCGGACGTTTCTGTCAATCTTCTCAAAAACAGCATGACTCTAATGCTTGATGAAAGCATAGTTCGTTCAGAGGATATTATAGATAGTGTCAGAAGGGCAGGATACGGTGCTACTATTAAGGGCGCAGGGTTGAAAAACAAGACGGAAAAGAAGTCCAATTCATATGACTCGGAATATAAATCACTAAAAAAGAGACTGATTGTTTCCGTCATTTTTGCTTTACCCCTGTTTTATATTTCTATGGGGCATATGATGGGCTGGCCGCTTCCGCCGATATTGCTCGGAGTGGAGAACGCAATGATATTTGCGCTTACGCAGATATTTTTGCTTTTACCTATCGTAATAGCAGAATACAGATATTTTAAGGTTGGTATAAAAAATTTGTTCCGCGGTGCGCCTAATATGGATTCGCTTATTGCCGTAGGCTCGGGGGCGGCTATAATTTACGGCGTTTACGCAACGTATAAAATAGCGTTTGCACTCGGTCACGGCAATATCGATATGGCTCATACCTTTATGATGGATATGTATTTTGAATCTGCAGGTATGATACTCACGCTTATCACTCTCGGAAAGACATTAGAGGCGCGAGCAAAGCGAAAAACCTCGGAAGCTATTGAACGTCTTATGGATCTTACCCCTAAAACGGCTATTGTTATTCGCGACGGTACGGAGATAACCGTTCCTACTGACGAGGTAATGGTAGGAGATACCGTTGTTGTAAAAGCGGGTGCATCCGTGCCTGTTGACGGAATTATAATCGAGGGCTTTGCTTCCGTGGACGAATCTGCGCTTACCGGTGAGAGTATTCCCGCAGAAAAGCAGATGGGAGATAAGGTTATAGGCGGAACGGTAAGCAAGACGGGATATTTTAAAATGCGTGCCGAGAAAATCGGAGCGGATACTGCGCTTTCTGAAATAATAAGGCTCGTGGACGAGGCAACCGCATCTAAGGCACCTATCGCAAGGCTTGCAGATAAAATAAGCGCAATTTTCGTTCCTACTGTAATGAGTATTGCTCTTACTGCCGCAGTCGTGTGGTTGATAGCGGGGTACGGCTTTGAGTTTGCGCTTTCCGTCGGTATTTCCGTTTTGGTTATTTCTTGTCCGTGCGCCTTGGGACTTGCGACTCCAACTGCTATTATGGTCGGTACGGGCAAGGGCGCAGAGAAAGGCATTTTGATTAAAAGCGCGGAGGTGCTTGAGCTTACAAAAAGAATAGATACGGTCGTTCTTGATAAAACGGGAACGGTTACAGAGGGCAAGCCAGTAGTTACCGACATAGTTTCCTTTTGTGACGATGCGGAGCTGCTTCGCATTGCCGCATCAGTAGAAAGTCCCTCGGAGCACCCGCTTGCGGTAGCAATTCTTGAAAAAGCAAAGGAACAAAAAATTAATTTATATAAGGTTGAGTCATTTGAGCAAATAGCGGGAGGCGGTATTCGCGCTTCTGTAAACGGCAAGATTTGCATTGCGGGAAATCAAAGGCTCATGCGCGAGAGCGATATAGAATCAAGCGAGCTTTTTGAGAAAGGCGAGAGCTTTGCAAATCAAGGCAAAACTCCCTTGTATTTTGCTTGCGAAGACAAGCTACTCGGCTTGGTTGCTGTCGCGGACAAGGTAAAGGCAAGCAGCAATGCGGCTGTCTCCGAGCTTCGCAAGATGGGCATTGACGTAATAATGCTGACTGGAGATAACGAGAAAACAGCCGCGGCAATTTCGAGAGAAGTCGGTATAGATACCGCTATTTCAAACGTTTATCCCGCAGATAAGGAAAAGCAGATAAAAGAGCTTAAGGCAGGCGGCAGATGCGTTGCTATGGTGGGCGACGGAATAAACGATGCGCCGGCACTCGCTCGCGCTGACGTTGGTATTGCAATAGGTGCAGGTACGGATATTGCAATCGAATCTGCAAATATCGTTTTGATGAAGAGTGACCTTTGCGACGTGCCAAGCGCTATACGTCTTAGCCGAGCAACCGTGCGTAATATAAAGCAAAATCTCTTCTGGGCGTTTATCTATAATATTATCGGTATTCCGATAGCGGCAGGAGTCTTGTATATCCCGCTGTCACTTAAATTAAGTCCCATGATTGCGGCACTTGCAATGAGCTTGAGCTCGTTTTTTGTAGTTTCAAACGCTTTGCGTTTAAGGCTTTTTAATCCAAATAAAAAACAAAAGAAAAAAGGAGAAAAGATTATGAAAAAGGTTATTTTTGTTGAGGGAATGATGTGCCAGCACTGCGCGGCACGTGTAAAAAACGCGCTTCTTTCCGTTGAAGGAGTGATTGATGTCGTTATTGATCTTGAAGCCAAAACAGCCACTGCTACGCTTTCGGGCGAGGTAAAAGACTCGTCACTTAAAGCGGTTATCGAAGCATCGGGATATACCGTTACTGAAATTAAGTAAAACAAAAATATGACATCAGAG
>JAGBUD010000097.1 GCA_017630995.1 Clostridia bacterium | reverse complement strand
GAGTCCCGCCCCTATTCATTCAATTAAAAACTAAAAATCGTTCTTTATTTTATTCGTCGACGGCGCCTTTTTGCCGTTGCCGAATTTTATTTTGCCCACACTGTAAATAACAAAGAAAATGCACGCGGCAAAGGTTATTTTCATAATAAGCCAGCCTATATCGGCAGTGCTGCCCGCTTGGATAAACAGAGCGCGAGAGGCAAATCCCGCGCAAGCCGCCGAAATAAGCGGCAAAAGAAGCGCTTTAAATAAATTCACTTTAAACGGGAGCTTTTTATAAAGGCGGCTGATGGAGAATATGAAGTTAAAGCCCTCCATAAGAATGATTACAACCGCATATCCCCCTATTCCCATAATGGGAATTAGAATCCAAACGAGAAAAACGGATATTAAGGCATCGGCTATATTTATCCACATAGAATAAACGTGCTCCCCTATTCCCTTGAGCATCGAATCTGCGACGTGGTCAAGATACATTATCGGTATAACGCAAGACATAACGGCTATATAGTGACCCGCATAATACGAATCGTACACTACGTATCCGATTTCCTCCGAAAAAACGTACAGCAAAACTCCGACGGCTACTGAATATGCAAGGGTTGCTTCAAGCGCTTCGCCCGCGAGGCGACGCATTCTTTTTTCTTCCCCCATTGCTGCGCTTTCCGCGAATTCGGGCACGAGCAACCCAGCAAACGAGGAAAGAAGCGCCATTGGATATATGAGCATCGGAAGTGCCATACCGTGCAAAATTCCGTAGGACGAGAGTGCTTCGCTCGTGCTTTCACCTCTTTTGGTTAAGCCTTTCGGAATAAGGCTATGCTCGATTGTCAAAAGCGCAGAGCGAATATACGCGGAAAAGGCAAGCGGCAACGCCATTGACGTTACGTCCGAAAATTTCGATATCGCTTTTTTCGTGCTTTTTGAGGTATGTATTCTATCCAATGCATACTCAACAAATACCACCAAGAAGCAAAAAAGCTCGGTCAAGGTTATGGAAAGCGAAAGTCCGACAACCGCATAAAGCGCGCCTTTATCGGAGAGCTTTAAAATGAGATAGACGGTTATGAATATTTTAAAGGCTTGACAAAGCACTTGAACAACCGCGTTTTTAAACACCCTTTTAACCCCGACAAAATATCCGCAAACCGCCGATGAAAGCGAAAGCGGAATAAGGGAAAAGGCAAGAATGCGCAGCGGCTCTGCTGACCTTGTGTCACCCAGAATATACACGGAAAATCTATTTGCAAAGAAAAACAAAACAAGAAACGCTGCACCACTGAAAATCAAGCAATACAAGATTGCATTTCTCATTATTTTCCGACATTCACCGCTTCTGCCGTCACCGATAGCATCAGCAACAAGACGAGTTACGGTTAGGCTTATTCCCGAGGTGGCAAACGTGACTGCAAAGGCATAAACGTTCATTATCAAAGTAAAGAGTCCGATTCCCTCCGCACCCACGCTTTTGCTGATATAGGAGCTAAAGGCAATGCTCACGCTTCGAATCGCAATGCCGACGGCGGTGAGCATTATTCCGTTATATAAAAATCTTTTTCTTCTGTTCATAGACGCTTCCTTTCCCTTTAAATCTATGAGTGGGAAAGGAGTTTTAGAATTATGCAAAATAAAAAGCTCGGCAACCAAAAATTCGATTGCCGAGAAATTTTACTTTTTAAATTCAATGATTTCAAGCGCAAGAGAATCTATCACCTTGTCTATAACCTGCTCTCCGAAAATAACCCTTACCCTATTTTCAAAATTAAAATCTGTATTAAGGATATAGAGCTTATATATTTTTTCGTCCTCAAACATAGCAAATCTTATCTTATCGCTTCCTATAACCTTTAGGTCACTTGTTTTATGCGATGCGGCAAGAATTGCCTTTACCATAATTTTATAGATCGGGAAGATTTCGGGCGCTCCCGGATACTCCGAGTTTGCCATAAATATTACGTTGCCCTCACCGTATTTATTTTCGCAGATTAAGGGGAACTGATAATCAGGCTCCGAAATAAAGCAATCGGAAATATAGCAAACGGGCGTTGCCGTTGTAGGCTCAATCCTTACGTAATCGGTATATCCCGCGCTCCAACCCGGGTCACACGTGAGATTTGCGGTTCCGGGGTACATAACTCCGTCTACGGTGCTATACTTTACGAACTTATATCCGTCGTTGCATCTGAACGTTTCCTCGGAAAGCTTAACGCCGAGAAGCTCCTCCCAATTAACGCTTGCAAATTTGCCCTTTTCCCGTCTGTCAATGGAATCACGCATATGCGCCGCAGTGATAAAGAGATTTCCGCCACCCTTGACGTATTCCTTGATTGTATTGTAAATTTCGGGAGTCATAGTGTTCCAGCCGCAGAAGATAACCCAATCGTACTGCTTCATTACGTCGAGAGGACAGGTTGCGGGAATTACGTCATACTGACCGTATCCGGGGGCGTGACTGTAATCGTAATCTCCGAAGTTCTTTGCGTCGTTCCATTCCGCGCTTCTGTAAACCTCGTCAAGCACTCTGTAGGAATATTCCGGCGTGCCAAAACCCCAGCTCTCGTCATAATACTGCCCCCAAAGTGACGAGCTGTTTCCCCAACCGAAGCCATCGAGGTTTCCTTGCACGAATGCGACCTTTGTTATAGGTCCGTTCTTTCCGGGTCTTATATCCTTATTGCAGAATGCGGCAAAATCCTCTGCCTCCTTGAGATAGGATTTAGAAAGAGGATGATCCTCGGGCAAGGGTTGCGCACTGAACGTTGCCGAGCTATCGTTGCTATGGAGCTTCACTGACGCAAGGTCGCCGCGAACGTGAGAATGAATACCTCTGTATCCCGATTCAAGACAGCAATAGTCTATTCCCGCAAGATACATCGAATAATATTCAGCAGTAAACCTTTTTGCTTTAAGGGGGTCAAACTGATGGAATCCACCGTAAAACTCGTGGGCGAGCCACGCGCCTATTGCTTCCTTTTTGTATGCTCTTTGCGCACCCCTTGCAAAGTTCATTATCTGCTCCATATTACGCGGAGCAACCTCAACGATAATGTTGTCTACGCCCGCCTCGTAGTCATATGGCGTGAGAGTTACGGCTTGAACGGCATTTACGTTCTTTGCTCCGTTTTCTCTCATTTTATCTACTATGTTTCTAACCTGATTTATATAGGTTTCCTTTGCATTTTGGCAATTTGTCATTCCTTGAATGGGGTGAGGGGTTTTGCCGCTTTTTCTTACGTATCCCTTTGCGCGTGTTGCGTAAAATCCGCCAAATT
>JAGBUD010000096.1 GCA_017630995.1 Clostridia bacterium | reverse complement strand
ATATCACGCACCACGCAGGATATGTATCTTACTGCTTGTCGTAGTCGATTTCGTTAAAGAAAAGGTCGTTGAAATAGTCTTCTACCTTTTCAAACTCGTCGTCATCTTCGATTCCTTCGAGAAGAATGTCATCACCGTCCTCGGTAACTCTGAAAATATAGTATTCTTCGGTTTCCTCGTCAACGGGTACAAGAGCATAGTAAACGTTTCCGTCCATTTCTGCCTCTGCAATAAGCTCGAAGTCCTTTTTCTCGCCGGTTTCCTCATCAGTGAGAGTGAAAACCTCGACTTCCTCAAGCTCCTCTTCGGGAATATTCTTTTCGATGTCTGCCATTTTGTTCTCCTATCTGTTTTGATATATTATTGTTTTATAATATTATTTTATTATATTAAGCGAAAAAAGTCAAGCAAATATTTCACAGCAATTCCGAAAGAATACTGTTACTGACATAAAAGCCCTTTTCCGTCAAATTAATTCTTCCGTTTTCGAGACTTAAAAGCTCTGCCGACTGCAGTTTCTGAATAAAATCCTCTCTGCCGAAAAGGAACGAGCGAGAAAATCTCGCCTCATATTCGGAGAGCGAAAATCCCTCCGCCAAGCGAAGCCGCATCATTGCAAATTCATACGCTTCATCGGCTTCGGTTAACGTCGTTTCTTGTCTGTATTTTGCCATTTCGGGCGAAAAATATTCCTCAAATGATGAAACGTTTGAATACCTTTTCTTGCCAAAATACGAATGAGCTGCAAGACCGAGACCAATATACTCTTGGTCATGCCAATACTTTAGATTATGGCGACATTCGTATCCCTCTTTTGCAGAGTTTGATATTTCATAATGCCTATATCCCACGCCGCGAAGAAAATCTGCCGCAAGATAATACATTTCACATTCTTCGTCCTCGCTAGGAAGCACAAGCGAATCCTTTTTTGCAAAAAACGGCGTGCCCTCCTCAAGCATCAATCCGTAAACCGAAATATGTTTTGGCGAAAACGCTGAAACACGGCGCAGAGTTTCGGCAAACGAGGCGTAGGTTTGGTGCGGAATTCCGTACATCAGGTCGATATTGATATTCGTAACACCAAGCTTTTCGCAAATCTCGTACGAGGAAAGGAAATCGTCAAAGCTATGTATTCTTCCAAGCTCGCGAAGCTCGTTTTCGTGAACACTTTGAAGTCCCATACTCACTCGATTGACACCAAGCTCTTTAAGTATACGAAGCTTTTGCTCGTTTAACGTTTTGGGGTTTGATTCCACGGTTATTTCGGTATTAGAAAGAAGCAGAAACGCCTCGTTAATTGCCGCAAAAATCTTTACAAAGGATTTTTCCGAGAGGAGCGTTGGTGTTCCGCCGCCGAAAAACACGGTGTCAACCCTCAATTTCGGCGCTTGTCTGTAGCTTGATATTTCCCCGATAAGTGCGTCTACGTAATCTTGCTCATAACGGGAAACCGCACAAGGAAAAGATAAAAAATCGCAGTAATTGCATTTGCTTTTACAAAAAGGAACGTGTATATAAAGTCCTATAGGCTCAGTTATCATCATCGAGCCTCAAAACCGCCATAAATGCCTCGGGCGTTACCTCTACGCTGCCGAGCTTACGCATTTTCTTTTTACCTTCCTTTTGCTTTTCAAGAAGCTTCTTTTTTCTTGTAATATCACCACCGTAGCACTTTGCAAGAACGTCCTTTCGCATAGCCTTGACGGTTTCGCGGGCGATAATTTTTGAGCCGATAGCCGCTTGAATCGGAATTTCAAAAAGCTGGCGAGGAATGTTATCCTTGAGCTTTTCGGCAATTTTTCTAGCTCTTGTATATGCTCTGTCCTCAAATACGATAAAAGAAAGCGCGTCAACAACCTCTCCGTTAAGCATAAAATCAAGCTTGACAAGCTTTGATTGCTTATACTCCTTAAACTCATAATCGAGCGAAGCATATCCCTTTGAGCGACTTTTGAGTGCGTCAAAAAAATCGTATATGATTTCGTTAAGGGGAAGCTCGTAATGAAGCTCTACTCTCTCGGTATCTATATATTTCATATCGATAAAGACACCGCGGCGGTCTTGGCAAAGATCCATTATTCCGCCAACGTAATCAGTGGGGGTTATAACGGTTGCTTTCATTATAGGCTCGTATGCGGTCATTATTTCATCGGCAGTCGGGAATTTCGAGGGGTTATCAATCAATATGGTTTCACCGCCGCGAAGATCAACCTTGTAAATAACCGATGGTGCCGTTGTAATAAGGTCGAGATTGAATTCTCTCTCCAAGCGCTCCTCTATTATTTCCATATGCAAAAGTCCGAGGAATCCGCATCTGAATCCAAAGCCGAGAGCAATCGAGGTTTCGGGCTCGTAGACGAGAGAGGCGTCGTTAAGGCGCAATTTTTCAAGAGCGTCACGCAAATCACCGTATCTTGCACCGTCTGCGGGATAAATACCCGAATATACCATCGGATGAACGTCACGGACTCCGGGGAGCGCCTCGGTTGCCGGATAATCAACCGACGTTATCGTGTCGCCTACCCTCGTATCGCTGACGTTCTTTATTGAAGCGGTTATATATCCAACCTCGCCCGCGGAAAGAGATTCTGTCTTTTTAAGGCCGAAAGGCTCCATCGTTCCTATATCAACGATTTCGAATTCAGCACCCGTTGACATAAGTCTTATTTTGTCACCCGCCTTGACGGTTCCGTCAAATATTCTTATATATACGACAACACCGAGATAAGAATCGTAATACGAGTCAAATATCAAAGCCTTGAGCGGTGCATTTTCGTCACCGTCGGGTGCGGGGATTTCTGTTACTATCTTTTCAAGGACGTCCTCGATATTAAGACCGACCTTTGCGGATACGGCGGGACAGTCCTCTGCGGGTATTCCTATGATATCCTCGATTTCGTGCCTAGCTCCCTCAACGTCTGCCGAGGCGAGATCTATCTTATTGATAACGGGCAAAATTTCAAGGTCGTTATCTATTGCAAGGTATGCGTTGGCAAGCGTTTGCGCCTCGACACCTTGCGTTGCGTCAACGACGAGAAGCGCGCCCTCACAAGCCTTGAGCGAACGGGAAACCTCATATCCAAAGTCAACGTGGCCCGGGGTATCAATGAGGTTATATGTATATTTCTAACCGTTATTTGCTGTATAATTGAGCTTTTCCTCTTTTGCTTTTATAGTTATACCTCTTTCCTTTT
>JAGBUD010000095.1 GCA_017630995.1 Clostridia bacterium | reverse complement strand
TTGTCAATACCTTTTTGAAATATTTTCGAAATATTTTTTAGCCGCGCCAAAAAGCGCGGCTGTTTTTGCTAAAATTACTCGTATTTTTTCTTATTCTTTAAGATTTTATATATACTTCTGTAAGAATCCAATCGACTTTGGGAAATCACTCCATCCTCCGCCGCCCTCATCACGGCGCAGTCCTCTCTTCCCTCTCCGGTGTGCGCGCAGTCTGCATAGCGGCAACCGTTTCTAAACGGTGCAAACTCGCGAAACGTCGCTTCGAGGTCGGAAAGCTCAAAAAAATCGAATCGCTGAAAATCAATAAGCGAAAATCCGGGCGTATCCGCCAAAAATCCGCAATCTGTTTCCTCGGAAAGCGGGAAGATTTCAACGTGGCGCGTGGTATGTCTTCCTCTTTCTATTTTCTTCGATATTTCGGCTGTGGCAAGAGAAAGCCTCGGAAAGAGCGCGTTCATGAGGGTTGACTTACCTACACCCGAAGCTCCCGCAAACGCCGCCGAAACTCCGCCTTTAAGGTTTTCTTTTGCAAAATTCTTGAGCTCATCTATTCCCTCACCGCTCTCGCTTGAGGTTACAAAGGTTTCTATACCTGCGTTTTTATATATTTGCGCAAGGCGACTTGATTCCTTTTGCGACAAATCACTTTTTGTTATAACCACAACGGGAATTATCAAGTTATGCTCCGCGATAGCTATGAGCTTATCGATGGTTTCGGTTACGGGAGCGGGCTTCGCTGCGGCAAAAACGACAAAGATATAATCGAGATTTGCCATTGGGGGACGAATCAGTGAATTTTTGCGCGGTGAAATTTCTGCGATAACAATTCCGTCAGGTGTTTCGTCATCGATAACTATTTTGACGTTATCACCTATCAAAACCTTTTCGTCATCTCTGTGAAGCGAGCCTTTTGCCTTGCAAACTACCGTGCTTATTTCACCGTTTTCTACTATTCTAATATTATATAGACCGCCAAGCCCCTTGACGACCTTTCCGTGCTTTTCCTTTAACAATTTTTATCCTACCTATTTTCAGTTTTACGGCTACGACGAAGCTGACCGCACGCGGCGTTTACGTCTCTGCCAAGACGGCGCCTTACTGTTGCAACGATGCCATGACGCTCAAGCTGCTTTGCAAATTCATTTGCCGATTCGGTGCTCCCCTCCGAAAATCCCGTTTCCGTGACAGGATTAACTCTTATTAAATTCACGTGGATAGGCGCGCCGCTTTTTTTGAATGCGGCAACCAAAAGCTCCGCAAGCTCGTTTGCATCTGCCACCGTGTCGTTTTTACCCGCTATCAACGTGTATTCAAACGAGATGCGCCTACCCGTTTTTCCGTAATAGTAAACACATGCGTCGAGAAGCTCGGATATTTTCCATTTGTTGTTTATCGGCATTATTTCGCTTCGTTTTTTGTCATTGGACGCGTGCAACGAAATCGAAATAGTTATCGGGAATCTTTCTCCGGCAAGCTCCTTGATTTTCGGAACTATGCCGAAGGTGGAAAGAGAGATATGACGATAGCCTATATTCAATCCGTCCTCGCGGTTTACAAGCTCCAAGAAGCGAATTACGTTATCGTAATTATCGAGCGGCTCGCCTATTCCCATCATAACTATATTAGAAACGCGCTCACCCGTATCCTTACTCGCGGCAATAACCTGACCGAGCATTTCTGACGGCAAAAGGTCGCGTTCCTTGCCGCCTATTGTTGAAGCGCAGAATTTGCACCCCATAAAGCACCCGACTTGGCTTGATATGCAGAGCGTGTTTCCGTGCTTATACCGCATAAAAACACTTTCTATCACCGCACCGTCATAAAGCTCAAAAAGATATTTTACCGTTCCGTCTATTTTGGAAACAAGCTTTTCCTTAACCTTTGGTAAGGTGTCCACGGTTTTTTCTTCAAGATTTCTTCTCAAATCCTTTGAGAGATTCGACATCTCACTAACGGGAGTTCCTAGGGCGAGCCAAGATGCAATCTGCTTTGCGCGGAATGCCGCCTCACCCTGCGATTTTAAAAAATCCGAAAGCTCCGCGAGAGTCATCGAATAAAGATCCGCCTTTTCATTTATGTATATCATTGTTTTTTCCTTATTTTTGCAACAAAAAATCCGTCGGTTCCGTTTATATGCGGATAGAGAGTTACAGAGCCGTCCTTGCTTTTTATACAGCCTACCGAGAATTCCTCACGCACAAAGTTAGGATTTTGGGCAAGGAAAGCCGACACGACCCCCTCGTTTTCCTCTTTTATGAGCGTGCAGGTCGAATAAACGAGTGCACCGCCCACCTCAAGATATTCTGCCGATTTTTTCAGTATTTCAAGCTGAAGCGCGGGCAGGTGCGCAAGCGAGGCGATGTCCTTATATCGCAAATCCGGCTTCTTTCCTATTACTCCAAGTCCCGAGCATGGCACGTCGCAGAGGACAAGATTTGCCTTTCCGAGCAATGCGGGATTAGGCTCCAAGGCGTTGCGGCATTCCGCAAAAACAGAATTAAGCCCAAGCCTTTTCGCTCCGTCGGAAATCAATGAAATTTTGCTCTCGTGAAACTCGTAGGAATAAATCTTCGCCATATCACCCGAACGCACTGCAAGAGAAAAGCTTTTTCCACCCGGAGCTGCGCAGGTATCAACCGCAACGTCACCCTCGCTTATTCCGAGCGCGGCGGCGGCAAGCGCTGACGCTTCGTCTTGAACAAAGAATTCGCCCTCCGAAAATCCGTCCAAATCCTTTGGATTAAGGGAGCCTTCGACAATTACCGAGATATCCGAGATATTGGACAATTCGGCTTTATAGCCTGCACTTAAAAGCTTTGATATGAAATCATTTACGCTTATCTTGTTTGTGTTTACCGTTAGTGCGGTTTTCTTTGAACGTTCAAACGTCGATTCAAAAAACGACACGGCTCCCACCTCACCAAGCTCACCGATAAAATATCTTACGGTGGAAATTGGCAAGGAATAGTATACCGAATAGTATCTTGCGGCATTTTTGCTTTTATCGGGCAGAGGCAGAGAGTCCCTCTCTCTTGCCGCGCGGCGCAAAACGCCGTTCACAAATCCGCGCTCACCTTGGTTGCGCGCGAGCTTAACGCACTCATTGACCGCCGCGTGATCGGGAATTTTATCCATATCAAGAAGCGCACAAAGACCTATACGCAGTATATCGCGGACTGCGGGGGATATTTTTTCTATACTTCTTCCCGAAAGCGCCGATATAAAGTAATCGTACTTTATTTTTCTTTCGACTGTGCCGTAAAGAAGCGCAGTCAACGCGGCGCGGTCTTCTTTCGTTTGCCCGTCGGTGATATGAGAATTAAGAGATAAATTTACGTACTTTCCGCTTGCTTCATATTCGCATAGCAGACGGTGCGCGATACCAAAGATTGTCACCTTGCCATCCTTTCGCTTTAGTTAGTTTAGCCGATTTAATTATCCGAGGATATCGCCCTTGGCAATTTTTCTGCCTCTGACGAAATCTCCCGCACTCATTCTTCCCTTTCCCTCGGGAATAACTCCTGAAATTTTGATTGCTCCGCTGCCGCACGCGACGGTTATATAACCGCTTCCGACACCGTTTGCTTCTATAACCTCGCCTGCATTTCCATTTCCCGAAGCGGAAACAACACCGAATACCTTAAGCATCTTCCCGTTAAGATAGGTAAACGCACCCGGAATGGGGGTTACACCGCGAATTCTCGCGCTGACTACCTTTGAATCTTGAGAGAAATCGATTTTACAATCTTCTTTTTCTATCTTCTTTGCATAGGTTGCAAGGGTTTCATCTTGCGGCGTGCGCGTGGCTCTTCCCGCTTCCATTTCATAGAGCGTGTCCGAAAGAAGCCTTGAGCCTATTTCAACAGATTTATCGTGCACATACTCAAAATCGTCAGCCTCACCTATCGGGAATTTCTCGCAAGAAATTATATCTCCCGTGTCAAGTCCGACGTCCATATACATAACCGTGACACCCGTTTCGCTCTCACCCTCCATAACCGCTCTTTGCATAGGCGCGGCACCTCTGTACTTCGGCAACAAGGAAACGTGAAGATTTACGCAACCGAGCCTTGGGAACTTGATAACGCTTTCGGGCAATATTTTGCCGTATGCAACAACGCATATAAGGTCGGGCGAAATCTCGGAAAGCAACGAATAAAATTCATCGTCACGAAGAGTTTTGGGTGTATAGACAGGAATAGCATTGGCAAGCGCAACCGTTTTGGTGGGCGTTGGCGTCATGACGTTACCTCTGCCGCGCGGCTTGTCCTCCCCCGTTACGACAGCAACAACGTTGTGTCCCGAAGCGATCAACGCTTCAAGGCACTTTGCGCTTATTTCGGGAGTTCCCATAAACATTATTTTCATATTTTAATCCTCTGGTCCGAGCGCTTTTATCTGCACGTCGGTATAAAGCTTACCGTCAAGATGGTCGCACTCGTGGCATATTGCTCTTGCAAGAAGATCGGTTCCGCGAAGTTCGAACTCCTTGCCGTATCTGTCAAGGGCACGCACGGTGACTGCTTTCGGGCGCTTTGTTATTCCGTAATTACCCGGATTTGAAAGGCACCCCTCCTGCTCCTGCTGCTCGCCTGCGTATGCAACAATCTTGGGATTTATAAGCTCGTATACGGTGCCCTCCTCAACCTCGATAATTGCTATTCTGCGCAAAACTCCGACCTGCACTGCTGCAAGGCCACAGCCCTCCGCCGCACGCATCGTTTCTTTCATATCGTCAAGAAGCGTGATAATTCTCGGGGTTATTTCTTCAACGGGTCTTGAAACCTTGCGAAGAAGAGGATCACCGAATTTAACTATTTTTAATTTTGCCATACCGTTCCTTTCACAAGCCGTCATTAAACCGTCAGCGGATTAAGATCCACTGCAAGAGTCAGCTTTCTGTTTACCGCAAACTCCGTGCGCAAGGCATGAAACAATGCGCGGGATTCACGGTTTAATCTACATTTGACGACCATTCTCATTCTGTATTTTTCGTTTAGTTTATATACCGTTGCTTCAAAGGGTCCGAACACCGTTGCGGGAACCCTTGAAAAATCTCCCGAAAGCTTGCTTATTATGCGTTCGGACAGCTCTCTTGCTCCGCAGAGAACCTCTTTTTCGTCTTCGCCGACGAGAGTTAGCTGAACTATATCACAAAAAGGAGGATAGGAAAGCTCCTTTCTTATTGCTATTTCACCGTTATAAAATTCCTCGTAATCCTGCTTACAAGCAAGCCTGATTATTTCGTTTTGAGGAGAATAGGTTTGAATTACCGCGATTCCGTTTTCACTCGCTCTTCCCGCTCTGCCTATAACTTGGGTAAGAAGCGAAAACGTGCGCTCCGACGCGCGAAAATCACTGACGTAAAGCGAGCTATCAGCAAGAACGACGCCCGCAAGGGTTACCCTTGGAAAATCGTGTCCCTTGGCAACCATTTGCGTTCCGAGAAGAATATCCGCATTTCCCGCGCGGAAATCGTCAATCATTCTATCGTATGCAAGCTTTCCGCCCGTGGTGTCTGCGTCCATACGCATAACGCACATATCGGGCAAATACTCAGCGAGTGCGCCCTCTACCTTTTGAGTTCCGTATCCTAAATACGAAAGCTCCTCCGCAGAGCAAGACGGACACTTTTTCGGTGGCGGCTCGGCATATCCGCAAAGGTGGCATAGCATTTTTCCGCCGCCGCGACCCGTGTGAAACGTCAAGGAAACCGAGCAACGCGGGCAACTGATTACGTCACCGCATGATTTACAGCTTATCTGACTGTTATATCCGCGTCTGTTAAGGAAAAGAATTGCTTGCTCGCCGTTTTCATACACGTCGCCAAGCGAGGTCAAGAGTCTATCGCTTATCGGGGTTAAGTTTCCAAGCCTAAGCTCCTCGCGCATATCGACTATTACGGTTTTTGGAAGCTTTGCACCGCCGTATCTTTCGGTAAGCTTTACAAGCGTGTATTTTCCGCTCTGCGCCTTATAGTAGCTTTCGAGCGACGGAGTTGCGGAGGCAAGAAGCATTAGGGCGTTATTATACCCTGCTCTGAACGCTGCAACGTCACGGGTGTGGTACTTGGGATCGCTTTCTGATTTATAGGTATGCTCGTGCTCCTCGTCTATAACTATCATTCCGAGGTTTTTTACGGGAGCAAATACCGCCGATCTCGTTCCGATTACAAGATCAACCTCACCGCGCACGATTCTTCTGTATCCGTCAAGGCGCTCGCCTTGAGAAAGAGAGGAATGGATAACCGCAACGCGTTCACCGTATCTTTTGCAAAAAATACCTACGGTTTGCGGGGTTAAGGCTATTTCGGGAACCATCATTATAACGCTTTTTCCCTCGGCTATAACCTTATCCATAACCTTCATTATGACCTGTGTTTTTCCGCTTCCCGTTACACCGAAAAGC
>JAGBUD010000094.1 GCA_017630995.1 Clostridia bacterium | reverse complement strand
GCTCGGCAATCCGTGAATGCGTATTCTCCTATATAGAGGACATTAGACAAATCTATCTTTTTAAGGGCATAGCAACCGAAAAATGCTTTCTTTCCTATGCTTTCGACGCTATCCGAGAGCGAAATCTCGGAAAGAGCTACGTTGAGGTAGAATGCACTCTCGCCTATCGACACGAGGTTGGGAAGACTAGATATTTTGGCAAGTGCTTCGCAACCGCCAAACGCGGAATCTCCGATTTTTTCAATACTGCTAGGCAGGTCTATCTTTTTCAAAGCCTTGCAGTCATAAAATGCATCGCCGCCGATTTCCTTATAATCGAAGCTTATCTTAACGTTTTCGAGCTTAAAGCAACCCATGAACGTGCTTGCGGGGATAGAATCGGTTTCCATATCAAGCTTTGCACTCAAAAGCTCGCTACATTCAAGAAATACGCCTGCCCCCATTTCCGTTACGGTGCTTGGCACCTCCACAGAAAGAAGCCCCGATGAAGAAAAGGCGTAACTAGATATTTTTTTGAGTGAGCTAGGGAATTCTATTTCTTCAAGGTCATAGCAGAACGAAAATGCCGCCTCCCCAATTTCTTCTATTCCCTCTTTCGTTTCAACGTTTACAAGGTTGACACATTCGGAAAACATATATTCGCCAATGGATTTTAGCGACGATGGAATGAGCGCGGACGTAAGTCCGTCGCAACCGAGAAACAGATGCGAGCCAACCGACAAAAGCCCCTCGGGCAAGGCTATATTTTCAAGAGAAACACATTTTTCAAAGGCATTATCGCCTATATAGGAAAGCTTTGCTTCCGCAAAATCTATATAACGAAGTCCGCTTGCTCTATAGAATGAATAATCCTCTATTCTTTCGACAGATTCGGAAATTTTTATCTCATAGAGGTCGTTTACACGCATAAACGCACCGCTGATTTTTTTAATTCCTTCGGGAAGCGTTACAGAAACACCGAGAATCTTTCCGTTTTCTGCGCGCTTGACGGTTGCATACTGCGTATCAATTACGGGGCGAAGCGCGGAGCTTGTATCCCTTTTGGGTGCGTATTTAATAAGTATTCCGTCACCGACAACCGTAAATTCATCGCTGATTGAGGCATAATATTTAGTATCAGAGAATGCCAATCCGCCAATATGCGAAACCGTTTCGGGAACATTTATATTTTGAAGATTTTCGCAGAAATAGAACGCATAAGTTCCAATGCTTTCAAGACCGACGGGCAAAGTTACGCTGATTAACGATTTTGCGTTTTGGAATGCGCGAGGCGCCACCGACTTGACGTATGAGGGGGCAACGTACTCCGTTTGCTGCGATTTTTTCGGAAATAAAAGCACCGATTTTTCGCTCACGGATACAAGAGCACCGCTATCTGCGCTAAAGGCAGTATTGCTTGCGGAAACGGTAATCGAGGACAAGGAATCAAGTCCCAAAAACGCATCGCTTTCTATCTTTTCAACTCCGCTTGGTACGTATATTTCGGTGAGCTTTTCTGCGTTTGCAAATGCCTTTTGTCCTATGTGGGTAAGGGATTCGGGAAGAGTCAAGGAAACGAGCTCCGTTGCTCCGTAAAACGCGGAAGCTCCGATTTTGCGGCAGCCCTCCCCTACCCTTATCGAGGTTAAGGATTTGCATCCCTCAAAAGCGAAATTTGAGACTGTCTCAAGCTTTGCGGGAATTGTTACAGAGGTCAGACTCGTGCAAGAATAGAATGCCATCTCACCAATATCGGCAAGGTTTTCGGAAAGGGTAATCTCCGAAAGAGAAATGCACGACGCAAAAGCCGAGTTGCCTATAGAAACGACGTCGCTATCCATCGTCACCGTTTTAAGCTTTGAGCATGCGGCAAAGGCATAGTCGCCTATTTCGCGCACGAACATTCCAAGCTTTACCGATGTTATATCGGTATTTATAAATGCCTCATCGGCAATAGACACAACGGCACAAGAATCAATGCCCGACGGGATAACCAGCTCTTTTTCGCTTCCAAGATAAGAAATTATCTCAATCTCGTCATCCGAAATATATGAATATTCAAAATCTCCGTATATAAACACCTCGCGCTCATATTCGGGAGTTTCTTCGTCAAAGAGAAGAAATGCACCGACCGTTACTAAAATCGCAACGGAAAGCACGATTGCGGAAATCAAAATAATGATTTTACTTTTTTTCGTTAGCTTCTTCATAAATCAACCTTTTAAAGTTTTATAAGATAAATTATACACTATTTTAAATATTTTGTCAATGTGAAAGAAATTACATTTTAGATATATTCATACACAAAATGAATAAAACAGAAACTCAAAGCAAAAAATAGATTTACTGCAATTTATGGAAAGGAAGAAGAAATGAAAAAAAGAAAATTAATTGCCTCATTTTTAATCGCACTAACCTTGATATCAACAATTTCTTGCTTTGCGGCAAGCGCGAGCTTTGGCAGCGGAGTGGCCGTTTTGGCTAACGAAACAAAAATAATCAAAAGCGGAATATACGGACAGAAAATAGTTTTTTCCGACCTTGATTTCAAGCAAGGACTTTCTATAACCGATTTTGACAAAATTGAAATCAAATCCATTCCTCTTTCTACAGAAGGTACCCTTTTGCTTGCGGGCAGAAAGGTAAAAGAGGGCACGGTTATAAAGAGAAAGAATATAGGAGCTCTTGTTTTCATTCCTGCAAGCAAAGAGGTTTCAGAATGTAAATTTATATTTACAACAGAGGCGTTTGGCGAGGGCGCGCCCGTGGAATTTGTCATTCGCTATACGGATAAGGTCAACTACGCACCGGAAATAGACGATAGTAAAACCGCGAGTTTAAATACACAGCGAAATATATCTCTTTACGGTAAAATGTCGGCAACGGACAAGGATGGTGACGATATAGAGTATATAATCGTTAGCTACCCTAAAGTAGGAACTCTCAAAATTATCGACTCCGAAAATGGCGAATATTTTTACACGCCCCCCGCCGAATACTCGGGAAGCGATAGCTTTTCATACGTTGCTCGTGACGAATGGGGCAATTTTTCTTCTCTAGCAAAGGTAAAAATCGAGGTAACGGAAAGAATGAGCGAGGTGGTTTACGTTGATATGCAAACGCACCCGCAATACAATGCCGCAGTTGCTCTTACCGCTATGGGAATTATGGACGGAAAGATAATCGGTGAGGGAACGTATTTTATCCCCGACCAAACCGTTACAAGAGCTGAATTTTTGACGATGGCACTTAAAGCAGCATCAATTAAAGGAGATCAAAGCACCTCAAAAAGTTATTTTGACGATAACGACGAGATTCCCTCCCCTCTTCTTCCTTACGTAAAGGCGGCAGCAAATCTTGGAATTATAAGCGGTGAATTTAAGGGCGGGAAGCTCCTTTTCCGCCCCAACGATGCTATCACAAAATACGAGGCGGCAATGATTATTTCAGCTCTCGTTGGAAACGTTGACACCGAAACGGTTAATTTTAGTTCAGACTCAACTGTGCCCGTTTGGGCTAGAGATGACGTTGCGGCAGTTTGCGCTGTCGGAATATTCTCATACGATGACATTTCAGCAAATGCAAAGCTTTCTCTAACAAAGGCAGAAAGCGCAGAATATCTCTACAATATGATAAACTATCTTGAAAAATAAGCTTTTCTGACAGAATAAAAATATACGAGGATACTTTTAGGTATCCTCGTATGCGTATTATCCGCTTTTCTTAAATAGAGAGTGCGATAATTCACTAGAGGACCCTATACCTCTGCGAATCATCGCACCCTAAAATTAAAATCTATTTATTATGTTTTATTTAGTTTAAAAATATGTAATCCTACCGTAACTAGAATTTACCTCGCTTACTCTTCTCGTGGCGAATTAGGAGATATATCCAAAAAGCCGAACCACCAACGATAGTAAATACGAAAAACAACCCTAACAAGACACCCAAAACAGGATTAATAAAAAATGCAATTATGACCGCTATTACAATTGGTATTAGTGCCATTACAAAAGATATCAATGCTGATAATAATTCAATCATACAACCTCCGACGCGCTTTCGTTTTTATACATTGTAATAATTATATATTTCGATACTGTTTCCTACGGGATTTCCGTTTGAGAATTTGCTGGCAAAGCAATATTGAAGACCTGAAGTATGCGGAATTTTGTTATTATATCCAAATCTATCCGCTTCGTCTTTTGTATTGAAAACTCCCAAGATGGTTTCTTCTTCTCCACACATAAGTGCAACTGCGTATTTAACTTTCATAATATTTACCTCGCTTTGATAACGTTTTGTTCTGAAAACATTATATCTCATTAAGTGTACTATAAAACGGACACTAAACTAAAAATAAAAAACGAGCATATTTTTTCAAAAAAGTATTGACAAAAGCGCTTGATTATGATATTATATTTAAGCACGAATTGATATGCCCCTGTAGCTCAGCCGGTAGAGCACTTGACTTTTAATCAAGGTGTCCGGGATTCGAATTCCCGCAGGAGCACCAAAAAAACAATCCCCTCATTCGAGGGGATTGTTTTTTTGCTCCTTGTGAGGAATTCGATCACATTTCGCGTCTTGCGCGAAAGGGATTCGTGGTTTCTGCACCGACCTCTCGCAACGCGAGAGAAGACACTCCCCCCTTTTGATTTGCCTATGAATTAGCACAATTTTACCTCGGTGCAGTACTCCCGCAGGAACACCCCCTCATTCGAGGGGTTGTTTTTTTCTCCTTGTGAGGAATTCGATCACATTTCGCGTCTTGCGCGAAAGGAATTCGCAGTTTCTGCACCGACCTCTCGCACAGCGAGAGAAGACAGTTTCCTTTTCGATATGCCTACGAATTGGCACAAATTTTCAAAACAAAAAACAGGCTCTCTTATAAAGAAAGCCTGTTTTAATTTATCTTTAGCTTTACGCAAGAATGAACTTCATAAAGCTCTTCTTACCTCTCTTGATAAGAACGCCCGTTTTAAGCTGCTCTTCCGTTACAGTCGCACGCACGTCGGCAACCTTTTCACCGTCGATGCTTACGCCGCCCTGCTCTATCGCACGTCTGCCCTCTGACTTTGAGGGAACCATCTTGCCAAGAACGAGCAAGGAATTTACGTCTATCTTTCCGTCAACAAGCATTTCTGCGCTAACGTCAACGCTGGGGGTGAGGCTACTGTCGCCAGCGCCGTAAAGCGCCTGTGCCGCGGCCTTTGCCTTTTCGGCTTCTTCTTCACCGTGAACAAGCTTTGTAAGCTCGTACGCAAGGATATTCTTCGCCTCGTTAAGCTGTGCACCCTCCCACTTATCCATCGCGTCAATCTGATCGAGAGGAAGGAACGTGAGCATTCTTATACATTTAAGAACGTCTTTATCGTCAACGTTTCTCCAATACTGATAGAAATCGTAAGGCGAAGTCTTATTGGGATCAAGCCATACTGCTCCGCTTGCGGTCTTACCCATCTTTTTGCCCTCTGAATTGAGGAGAAGGGTTATCGTCATAGCATATGCGTCTTTAGAGAGCTTTCTTCTGATAAGCTCTGTTCCGCCAAGCATATTAGACCACTGGTCATCTCCGCCAAACTGCATATTGCAGCCGTATTTCTGATAGAGATAATAGAAGTCGTATGACTGCATTATCATATAGTTAAATTCAAGGAAAGAAAGTCCCTTTTCCATTCTCTGCTTATAGCACTCCGCGGTGAGCATTCTGTTAACGGAGAAGCAAGCACCAACCTCACGAAGAACGTCTACATAGTTAAGGTCGAGAAGCCAATCGGCATTATTTACCATAATCGCCTTATCCTCTCCAAACTCGATAAAGCGCTCCATCTGACGCTTGAAGCAATCGCAGTTATGCTGAATGGTCTCACGAGTCATCATTTGACGCATATCGGTTCTTCCCGAGGGGTCGCCTATCATAGCGGTTCCGCCACCGATAAGAACAACAGGTCTGTTTCCTGCCATCTGCAAGCGCTTCATAAGGCAAAGCGCCATAAAGTGACCAACGTGGAGGCTATCTGCCGTGGGGTCAAATCCTATATAGAACGTTGCTTTTCCGTTGTTTACAAGCTCCTTTATTTCTGCTTCGTCGGTTACCTGAGCTATAAGACCTCTGGCAACAAGCTCGTCATAAATTTTCATTTTCAAAATCCTCTCTAACAATAAAAATAAGCCCTTGGGAAAAACCCAAGGGCGAAATTAACCGCGATACCACCTTGATTCGTCATAGCCTTTGAGCTATAACCTCACAGACTCTTGCGAGCCAATGCTATAACGGGCAAACCCGTTGCAGCCTACTGCCCTTCGGTTTCGGTGCACACTCACGGACGTATTCGAATAAAGCTCCCCTGCGCCTTTCATCACCCGGCTACTTTCTGTAAGATTCACTTTATCTACTATTTCCGCTCAACGCTTTCCTATAAAGTATACAACAAACGCGCCGTTTTGTCAATCCCGATTTAAAATTTATTTTTACCTCTTGACTTTCTGATATCAATATGATATCATAAATATACCAACAAAAACAAGGGAGATTTTTTATGCAAGAAAAGATTTTTAAAACGCGAAAAAACGGCATGCTCGTTTTGATAGCTACAATATTTCTGCTCACCGTTGCTACCGCAGCGTTAATTTTCGGTCTGATTATGCTTGACAGCGAATCATACATGCTTTACGGCACCATTATCACCGTTATCGGCGCAGTTATAGTTTCAATAGGCTGGATTCCTCTTCTTGGACTTAAAGTGCTCAAGCCGCAGGAAGCATTGGTTCTTACCCTTTTTGGCAAATATGTAGGCACTATCAAGGGTGAGGGATTTTACGCAGTTAATCCTTTTTGCACCGCAGTTAACCCCGCGGCTAACACAAAGCTCAATCAAAGCGGCGACGTTAAAACCGTTGAAGCTATTGCAACATCTGCGAAAAGCGGCACGTCATTATCCGTATCCGCTTACAACAAGAAGCTCTCACTCAAGATTATGACCCTTTCAAACAACAAGCAGAAAATCAATGACTGCCTTGGAAATCCCATCGAAATAGGAATTGCGGTTACTTGGAGAATAATTGACACTGCAAAGGCAGTTTTTGAGGTTGACAATTACAAGGAATTTCTTTCGCTTCAGTGCGACGCATCGCTTCGTAATATAGTTCGACTTTACCCCTACGACGTTGCACCCGGAATTGATACGACGGGTGACGGAATGGCAGATGACGGAAGCTTGCGCGGCTCCAGCGAAATCGTTGCAAAGAGAATACGCGACGAGATTCAAGAAAGAGTTTCGGAGGCGGGAATTGAAATTATAGAAGCAAGAATAACCTATCTTGCATACGCAACGGAAATCGCCGCAGTTATGCTTCAGCGCCAACAAGCTTCTGCTATCATTGACGCGAGAAAGATGATAGTTGACGGCACTGTCGGAATGGTTGAAATGGCACTTGATAAACTTGAGGAAAATCAGAAAATTCATCTTGACGATGAGCGCAAGGCGGCAATGGTTTCCAACCTTTTGGTTGTTCTTTGCGGAAATAAAGACGCACAGCCGATAGTAAATTCGGGAACACTTTACTGATATGAAGGATAGCGATAAGAAGCAAATCCCCCTGCGCCTTTCACCGAAGCTTTATGCTCAAATTGCCGCATGGGCAGAGGACGATTTTCGCTCAATTAACGGGCAGATAGAATATCTGCTTTCCGAATGCGTGCGTCAAAGAAAGAAAAACGGAAAATACGTTTCTGACGAAATCGACGCTCCTCTCGATATAGAGATAGGTTAAATAAATCAAAAAGGGAAACCGAAAAATTCGGTTTCCCTTTTTTTCTATTCTCTTTTAAATTTTAGAGTATCCGAAGCTATTTACGAGCGCGTCTATGGAATGACCGAGCTTGCACATAGGACATTCGTGATACGGAAAGCTTGCATAATCTCCAAGGTCCCGAGGATTGAACACCGAGTGCACCTCATACCCCTCGCAGTTATCCTTTGTGGCAAATATTGCGGCAACTCCCGCAACTGTGCCACCATAATATTTTATGGCTTCTATAGCGGATTTTGTGGTGTATCCCGTCGTTACAGACGCGGCAAGAACAAGGACGTGCTTACCCTTTATCATAGGAATAATATTATCTCTGAAAAAGAGCTGACTGCCCGTTGTATGCTCGGGGGTTACGACGTAAATCGTTTGGTGGGCGTTCATATTTATGAAATCACCCTTTGTTAGCTCCTCGGCAAGACACGTGCCTATAACCTGCATTCCGTCAAGGCAAAGAATTGTGTCGACAATAGTGTTTGCTGTGTAATAGGTGACTAGCTCGTTTGCAACCGCGGTTGCTTCAGAAAGTCTTGTCTTTTGAGTTGTCACGTCAATATAATAATTGATGTGGCTATGGCTGGTGGC
>JAGBUD010000093.1 GCA_017630995.1 Clostridia bacterium | reverse complement strand
CCCTCGGGAATAAATATATCCCTATCGGTGAGGTGAGAAAATTCCTCGTCAAGACGCACGAATCCATATCCGCCCGAGGACAAGGAAAACTCGCCCTCGACGATATGCTCGTCTTTATGCGGTGCGGGTGAGCGGCGAGCCGCTCTGCCCTCGTCCTTTGAAAAGGAGATACGGAGCGAATCGGTGCCGACGTTGGTTTTTTCAAGGAGCCGCATAAGCTCCTTTTTGGCAAGCTCCTTTTTCTTTCTTTTATGAACGCTTGCCTTTATTGTTTTTCTTAAATTTGAGCTTTTGTTCTGCTTTTTCATAATGATATTAATTTTCGTAATCTTTTTAACTTTATGCACTTAATATTATCCGAAGGAGCTTATAATGCGAACGTCTTTTGCCGAGATACGCCACAAAAAAGCGAAATGGGCGAGAAGAAATCCCGCCCATTTTCACACTGTGCTATAATTATGAGAAGAGGTAAGAGAACTCGGAAATTCCTGAAATGTTCTTCCAAGAATCAACCTCGGTCTCAAACATCGGATAGTCAGGCTGAATAACGTAAACAACCAAAACAACGAGAGCGAAAACAAGAGCAACTATAAGAGTCCACTTGCCGAGAATCTTCTCTCTGCGAGCTGACTTATCCTTGCCGTAATAGGTTTCGGAGCCGCCTGCGATAGTGCCCGAAAGACCCTCATCACCGGACTTCTGCATTGTTACGGCAACAACAAGGAAAAGCGCCGCGAGCAAAAGAACTCCAAGAAGTATATATTCACCGATCATTTTGCTAAAATTTCCTTTCTAATTATAACTGGGCGCACTGCGCACTTTAAATCATAACGATATTTTACCACATATTTTCTAAAAAAGCAATACCTTTTTTCGATTTTTACAAAATTTTATTTTAAATAATAGTTAAAATTCACGCACAAGCTCAAGGGTGAGAAGCTCACTGCGGCTTGCGGCTTTTCCAAGAAACGTGGGAAAATCCATTGCGGAATCATCGTTTGCTCCGTCAGAAATCGCTCTTATAACGATAAACGGAACGTCCGAGAGGTATGCTGCTTGCGCTATTGCGCCGCCCTCCATCTCGCATGCGCTTGCAGAGAAAAGAGAGGTGATACGCTTGCGGCTTTCGTTATCGGCAACAAATCTGTCGCCGCTTGCGATTACTCCGCGCACCGTGGGATAGCCGAGGCGAGATGCCGCCGCTTCGAGAATTTCCACGGCTCTCATATCTGCGTCAAAATAAATCTTCTCGATGCCCGATATAAAGCCGACGGGGTCACCGAGGGGGCTGGTGTCCATATCGTGCTGACAAACTCTCTCACCTATCACGATATCAAGCGTTTTGAGCGAGGGAGAAAGCGCTCCCGCAACGCCACTGTTTACGATAAGGCGGGGGGAATACTTTATTATCATAGCCTCGGCGCACATAGCGGCAAAAACCTTGCCAACTCCGCACCTTGCTATAACTACTTTTTTCGAGAAAAGCTCACCCGTGTAAAATTTAATGCCGCCTACTGCTTCGCTTTTTGCATTTTCAAGTCTTGCGACGAGTCCGTTTACCTCGGAGTCCATCGCTCCGATAATTCCGATATCAAAGCTCATTTTAACCTCTCCTATACGCAAAATCGTTTTCTTTATTTTTAAGGTAGTTAAGGTATCTTTCGCACTCTGCCTTTGCGGCACCGAGATCAAGGCACTTATAGTTTCCGCATTCCTCGCGCGTGTTTCCAAACATCTCGCCCGAATGGGAGATAATGCGCTCAAGGGTGGATATTACCGCAGAAAGCACCTCACAGTTTTCCCTCCCCCTCACGAGAAGATAAAATCCCGTTTGACAGCCCATAGGCCCGAAATATATGACGCTATCCCCTATCGCACTGCTTCTTATATAGGTTGCAAACATATGCTCAACCGAGTGCATGGTGAGATTATCCATATAGTCGTTCATATTCGGCTTTCTCGTTCTCATATCGTAGGTAACAATATCACCGTCTATGCGAGAAACGTATATTCCCTCGTCGATATAATCGTGGTTTACCGAAAACGAGGCGATTCTTTCGGGTGTTTTTTCCATATTTTTCTCCAAACAGATTAACTTACAATAGTTTTCGTTTCAGAAAAGCCAAGTAAATCTCAAGCGGACGTCCTTTTATTAGGGGCGCGAGATTAATTTCAATGCGGCTGCCATATTCGGCAGCCGCTCAATATTGCTTTTCTTTTAAAATTAAGGCTGCCGACTCAAAATCAGAACTTGAGACGCTCGGTGATGTATGCCTTAACCTCGGATACGGGAATTCTTACCTGCTCCATAGAATCTCTGTCACGAACGGTTACGCAGCCGTCGTTTTCGGTTTCAAAGTCGTAGGTTACGCAGAAAGGAGTTCCGATTTCGTCTTGACGGCGATATCTCTTACCGATAGAGCCTGTTTCGTCAAACTCAACGGCAAATTCCTTTGCAAGCTCGTCGTAAAGCTCAAGCGCCTTTTCGGAGAGCTTCTTCGAAAGGGGAAGTATGCCCGCCTTGATAGGAGCAAGCGCGGGGTGAAGATGAAGCACTGTACGCACGTCTCCCTCACCGATTTCCTCCTCATCGTATGCGTCAACAAGGAATGCAAGAGCAACTCTGTCTGCTCCGAGGGAGGGCTCGATAACGTAAGGAATGTAATGCTCACCCGTTTCTTGATCGAAATAGGTCATATCCTTGCCGGAATGATT
>JAGBUD010000092.1 GCA_017630995.1 Clostridia bacterium | reverse complement strand
TAGAAAAAAGACATCTCCTTGGGCGAAGCATTTATATGTACCACTTTATACATCAAACGAACAAAGCCATATACAACAAAGGGGATAATGAGAGAAAGGATAAGAACCACCAACTTGTCTTCTCTGTTACCGAATATCAATGCTAATATCCAAGACATAAGTAAAACGGTAGCACAAATAATCAATATGAGATTTTTCTTTGGGATCAATTTTTGAATCATACGCTTTCTCCTTTGGGCATTATTTTTTTAGGTTATTATAGCATAAAATCGGGGAGATTGCAAGGCGTTTGCGGGAATTTAGCAGCGGAACTAGGGTATGGCTAGCGGTGGGGAGATAGATGAATATAGATTTACAGAGTTTGCCGCTCGGGGTAAACTTTGCGACAGGCGTTCCGCTCTTACAAAGGGAGAGTGACATCTCCTCGCATGGCAAGATACCGCCGATGGCGGTATGCACAGTCTGCTAACTTCGCCGTTGGCGAAGGCAGACTCTGCCCGACAGTATGTCTGCGACCGTAGGTCGTAGTACCGCAGCCAACGGAAAGAAAAAACGACCATCGGATGATGGTCGATATTTCTTTGGCAGCGGAACTAGGATTCGAACCCAGACATACAGAGTCAGAGTCTGCTGTGCTACCTTTACACAATTCCGCTTTGTTTTTTGGCGCTTGTATATTTTAGCATAAGGAAAACCATTTGTCAATAGCTTTTGAATAATTTTTATTTCTTTTTGAGAAAAATGAGCTATAATGAGCTTTTTTGGTGGGGGGCGATTGATATTGTGTTCTTTTTTGACGGTTTTATTCGGAAGCTGCAAAAAAGTATTCTTGACAATGCCGTTATTACATATTACAATAGAGTTGATTAGTTGATTTTAAGCTTTGCGCGGAAAAGCTCATTAACCGAAAGCGTTATTGCTTGCGCCCGGGCGTTGTGTTTTTTATGAACAAGGGAGATAATTTATATGAATAAAATTGGCGTTTTGATAGTGTTGCGTAAGGATACGGATATTTTTGCCGAAATGAAAAGGGTGAGGGATATAGGCTGCGAGTGCTGTCAGATTACGATTTGGGATACCTCGCTTTATACAGATGATATGGCGGAGGCGATTTTGGCTGCGTCAAAGGAATACGCTGTGGAAATTTCAACTCTTTGGACAGGTTGGTCGGGGCCTAGTGAGTGGAACTTTACGGGCGGCCCTATGGTGCTTGGAATCGTGCCCGAGGCATACCGAATGAAGAGAAGTGAGGAAATCTTGCAAGGTGCGCGTTTTGGCGTTAAAATAGGGGTTTCGCGCATTGCCACACACGTGGGATTTCTTCCCGAGAACATAAACGATCAGAATTATTACGGTGTAATAGCCGCTTTGCGTTATATTGTTGGCAAGTGCCGTGAGATGGGAATTTCTTTCCTTTTCGAAACGGGACAAGAAACACCCGTGACGCTTTTGCGCGTTATAGAGGAGCTCGGATTTGATAACGTGGGAATAAATATGGACACGGCAAATCTCATTCTCTACGGAAAGGCAAATTCTGCCGACGCTATAACCGTGTTCGGAAAATACGTTATGGATACGCACATAAAGGACGGATTTTACCCCACAAACGGCAAGTGCCTTGGGGAAGAGGTCAAGGTTGGAGAGGGAATGGCGAATATTCCCGAGGTTATAGCGCGCTTGCACTCCGTCGGATACAAGGGAAATTATATTATTGAGCGCGAGATACACGGAGAGCAGCAGACAAAGGATATTATCGAAACGGTAGACTATCTCAAAAACATACTTAAAGCTTACAGTTGAATTTATCAAGGCTGCAAAATGTAGTTGAGCTTGGTTAAATACAAAATATAAAGAGGGAAATTGCGGCACGGCGAGGTGCGCGATTTCCCTCTTTCGTTTATTTGTAATTGAAGGTATACCGCTTGATTAACAAACAAAATTTATGTGCTGAAAGGAGCCGTTACTTCTTTCTTGCGGCGTGGGGGCAGAGGAAGTTATTTTCAAACTGATGTACGAGGCGGAAAAGTCCTTGTCTTTTTCTTGAGGGGAGCGAGAGATATATTCTTCCGCCGACCATGCTTGCGGGGCCCGTCGGATTCATTCCCGCGTTTTCGAGCATTTTAAATATTGCGTCGTAGTGCTTGTTTCCCGGAACGTCGATTATAATTTTGAACTCGGTTCCGAAATATCTGTGCACGGGCACGTTGAAGACTATGCTTCCAACCTCGGCTTCAACTCCGCGGCGGTCAATCTCGCCCTTTCTCATAAGCTTTCCGTTGTAGATAACGTGGTTGAGAAGAACGCACTCCTTGTTCTCTTCGCCGAGAACTCTCGTGGGGTGAAGCGCGCAGTGCCTTTGGCTTATCGGGCAAAGGAAGTTTTCAAGCTCCGCGCCCCTTTTTGCAAAGCAATGCTCGCCGTCCGCGTGACCCTCGTAAAACATTCCGAAATTAGGGATAAGCATTCCTATTTTGCAATCCGCAAAGCTTGCGTAATGCTCCTCAAAGATTTCGCTTTCGAGAGTTGCGATAACGGTGTCAACTCTTTCGTTCATTCTCTCGGTGAATTCTTCTGCGCCAAGAAATTCGTTTTCCTCGCAGAACATTTCCGAATAGGGCGAAGCACCCTTGAGCTTTACCAAAAGCTCGTCCATATTTTTATATGCGGGGAGGTAATCCTCAAAATGAAGATTTATAAATTCGCGGTGCTTTGCGTTGTTATAGGTGAGAATTTCTTTGGGGTCCCAAATGAAAATGGGAATATTTCTTCCGCTCAAAATTCCCATTTCGCAGTTTACCCAATCCGAAGCAAGCGAAGCCTCGGTGACGATTATAACTGCGGCATAGCAGTCAAGCGAGCTTTCGATTTTAACCTGAAAATCGTCGCCGCCCGAAAGGAGATCTCTATCGCAGAGGGGGTGAAGACCGAGCTTTTTCATCTCGTCGCGAAGCGGGAAAAGGTATTCCTCGTTGTCCGCGTTAGAGTGGGAAATGAATATTCCGTAGAATTTCTTTTCGTCCTCTTCAAGCGCGCGGGTGAAGAAATCAAAATCTCCGCTTTCGGTTTCTTTAAGGTTTATTTTAAAATTAGTAAGGTCTGTCATAAAAGCTCTCCTTAAAATTACTGTGGGAAGATGTAATCTATGCTATCACCGATACGCTGCGAGGGGTGGGGAGTTATCGGGTTATCGGGTTTTTCAAAATTAAGTGCGAAATACAGTCTGTCGAGCTTATCGTCAATAAACGTTTCTGCGGGATAGAGCGAGAGCCAAAAATCGTTGCTTTCAAAATCGAGGTCCTCGAAATCGCTTGCCTCGCGTCCTGTAAAATCGGGCTCCATAAGCGCAAGCACGAGCTGAATCGGGCAGTCTGCGTCGTTGCATTTCAAGTATGCCTTAACGTAAGCGCCGAGAAGCTTATGCACGGGAACGAGGATATCCATCATAAGCTCTGCGCGGATTCCCTCATTTTCGGGATTCAGTTCGATTTCTTCCTCGGTAAGCTTGCGATAAACCTTCTTTCCGATAAGGGTCTTTTGCAGCTCCTCGGTGTCAGGGTGAATTTCCTCCTTATACACCATCATTTGAGGCTCAAGGCGCTCGTCGGAGCCAAAGCTCAATATCTTGCAGCCGCAAAAGAGATTTTTCTCTATGTATTCGTCAAACTGCGAATCGTTCATTCTGCGCGAGGTGTATTCCTGATAAAGCTTTTTTGCGTTTTTGAACGAAGCCTCGTATATATTGAACGAAAGGCGCAAGCAGTGATAAAGAATTCTTTTCGATGCGTAAAGGTTGGTAGTTCTGTTTTTGTAGTAATTGTTGCGGTAGAGCTTCGTGGAAAATTTCGTTGTAATCGTATCTATAAATGCCTCGGAGGTCTTCATAATGTCAAGCTGCTGAATGGGTGTTCCCGCAAGAGAAATCTTTTCCTTGCTTTCAATAAAGGGAACTATCGCGCCGTTCTTATTAGCCTTAACGTAGCCGATAAAGTACCACATAACAGCGCGAAAAACCGAGTTGCTTTCTTTTTCCATAAGGTCGCTTGTGAAAATGGGAACGAAGCAAGAGGAGCCGTTCAAGAGTGAAACCGTTTCGTTCACATAGTTTCGATTGGTGAGAGAGGCGGCGCCGAGGGCGCAAAGGTGGTAAACGTATCCCGCAACGTCGAGTTTTGCCGCAAGCTCGTTTGCGGTTGCTTTCGCCGCATCGGGATACATTATAACTATATCTCCGTAATAATCTTTTATGTCAAACTGTGAATCGGATAAAAGCTTCATTTTTCTTTCTCGCTTTCATTATTTACTTTAATTATCATATATCCTGCGCGGTGAAGCATCCAAACTGCATCGTCCATAAGCTGATAGTCATAGCGGAGTACGTCTGCATCGTTTGTCGTGATTTTTTCGTTTTCCATTCTAAACTGTGCATATTCCGAAAGTCCTTTCATCGTTGCAACGTTGACGTGCTTGCGGCGAAGCATAAGCGATTCCTTCGATTCCTTTTCGAACTCCTCTTTAGAGGCGGGAACGAAGCCGTTGCATATGTGGTATGCGTTCCATCTTGCGTGCTCTGCTATTGCAAGATTGGTGCGCGGAGTTTCGGGAATATGAAAATCTGTGCCCTCGTAGGAAACGATTTTCTTGCCGTTTATCTCTTTTCCGTTGTAGTCTATCTCGTTTTGACTCATATACTTTTTCATAAAGTCATCGGAGTCGTCCTTTTCTCTGCCGTCAGATGCCTTTATGTCGTAGCCGAGCAGATGGAATCTCGTTCGCAGTGCAAGGCACGCAAAAACGTTTGACTCGCGCTGCATTTCGCTCCACGTATAGAGCCATTTGTCGATTGCCTTGCGCTTGACGGCGGCTTCGTCGTCGTTTTCTTTCATAGATTCAACGGAATAGCAAAGATGTCTGTCTTTTGCGATTTTCTCCGCCCCGGGAGCAACTATTCTGTCGTATGAGAAGAGGGAGTCGTCATCGCCGAATGTTATAATTTGAGGCAAAATACCAAACCTTGATTTTGCTTCCTTTGCCAGCGCTGTGTTCCTTATTCTAACGAAAACGGTCGTTTTCTTTTCGAGCTTTTCTTCGTTTATGAGAACGGCTATTTTTTCGGCAAGGTCAAGCGCTTCAATGTCGCTTCCGAGCGCAATAACGGTTATGTTATATCCCGTATTTGAGTAGCTGAACGCCGCCTTTAGCTCCTCGTAGAAGACACGTGCGTTTACGTTGCGTTGAGTGAAATCTACGT
>JAGBUD010000091.1 GCA_017630995.1 Clostridia bacterium | reverse complement strand
TTCATCGACGCGGAGCACGCGCTCGACCCCGTGTATGCTAAAAAGCTCGGAGTTGACACCAATAATCTTCTCGTTTCCCAGCCGGATTGCGGTGAGCAAGCGCTTGAAATTGCGGAAACCCTTGTAAATTCGGGTGCAATTGATATCGTAGTTATAGACTCGGTTGCGGCTCTCGTTCCCCGTCAGGAGATTGAGGGTGATATGGGTGCCTCCCACGTCGGCGTTCAGGCAAGACTTATGTCGCAAGCTATGAGAAAGCTCTCCGGCTCTATTGCAAAGTCGAACGCTATCGTTATTTTCACAAACCAGCTTCGTGAAAAGGTTGGCGTTATGTACGGCAATCCCGAGGTAACCACGGGCGGACGCGCGCTTAAATTCTACGCGTCGGTTAGAATCGACGTAAGACGCGCGGAGGTTCTCAAAAACGGAAGCGAAACCTACGGCTCGCACACCAAGTGCAAGGTTGTTAAGAATAAGGTTGCTCCCCCCTTCAAGACCGCGGAGTTTGATATTCTCTACGGCTCGGGAATTTCAAAGTCGTCAGAGATTATCGATATGGCAATAACCCTTGAAATCGTTGAAAAGAGCGGTGCATGGTTCTATTACAACGGCGAAAGACTCGGTCAGGGTAAGGAAAACGTAAGAAAGTTTATCGAATCGGATAAGGAGCTTATGGACACCCTTGAGGCGCAGATTCGCGAAAAGGTTAAGAATGCCGATTTCGGTGAGGAGCTTCTCTCCGAGGACGATTTCGAGATAAACGATTTTGACGAAAACGATTGATTTTCGTCCGTGAGATTTTTCAAAAAATAAATCAGCTAAAATTCTTCGCCCCCGGTGAATTTGGGGGCGAAGATTAACTTTTTTCGTTACCCGTAAGCGAGGAAATTATGAAAGTAATTTATATCCGAGATTCAAAAAGCCGCGGCTACTTGAGAATAGGCGTAGCCACGGGTGAAGAGAAAACCGAATACACGCTCTCCGAGAAAGAATATCGCGGAGAGCTTTCCTTGCTTGTGGGGGACGAGGTTTCCGAGGAGCAGCTTCTTCTCCTTTCCGAGTATGATATGAAATACCGTGCAAGGCTTGCGGCGCTCCGTATTCTCTCATACGGAGATAATAACGAAAAAAACATCTGCCAAAAGCTCACAAAAAAGGGAATAAGAGCCGAAATAGCGCGCGAGACCGCGCGCGAGATGGTCGGGCTCGGTTACATAAACGAGCGCCGTCAGCTCGAAAGGCTTGTTGAAAAAGAGGTCGCACGCGAGCTTCGCGGCCCGCGAGCCGTCTATATGCGCCTTATGAAAAAGGGGTATTCGAAAAAGGATATTTATGAGGTAATATCCGATTTAATTTCACACGGGATAATAGATTTTGAAAAATCAAAGCAAAATCTTATTGAAAAAAAGCTCCCCGCGGGCAGTGGCGAGGAGGATATAAAAAAGCTGCTTTATAAATTCGGCTATTAAGGTTTACTATGAAAGAAACGGAAATTAAAAGCTTCAGAATGGGCGTGCGCGACGGATTGCCGATTTGCCTTGGCTATTTTTCGGTGTCCTTTGCGTTCGGAATATTTGCCACGGGGTCGGGTCTTTCGATTCTTGAGGCGGTTCTTGTGTCCATGTTTAACGTAACGAGCGCAGGTCAGCAGGCGGCGGTTCCCATTATTGCGGGGCTCGGCTCTTATATCGAGCTTGCCCTAACGCAGCTCGTCATCAATTTGCGATATGCTCTGATGTCAATTTCTCTTTCGCAGAAAATGGGAAAGAGCGTGCGGCGCAGAGATAGATTTCTCATCGCATTCGTCAATACCGACGAGGTCTTTGCCGTTGCAAGCGGAAAGAGCGGCACCGTCGGAAGAAACTATCTTTTCGGCTTGATTTTAACCCCGTATTTCGGCTGGAGCATAGGAACGGCGCTCGGCGCCATAGCGGGAAATATTCTCCCCGCAATCCTAATTTCAGCCCTCGGAATAGCGATTTACGCGATGTTCGTCGCAATCGTCGTGCCTTATGCAAGAAGCGGGGGTGCGCCCTTGCTTGCGGTTTTATCCTGCGCGGCTCTCTCGGCGCTCCTTTATTTCGTGCCGATATTCGATTTTATTCCCTCGGGCTTTAAAATCATCATTTGCGCCGTTCTCGTCAGCGCCCTTTTCGCGCTCGTCGCTCCTATAAAAGAGGAGGAGGTGGCTCAAGATGCCTGATTTCTTGCTCTTTTTATCCTATCTTCTCGTTTGCGCGGGCGTGACCTACCTTATAAGAATGCTCCCGCTCGTGTTCTTCGATAGGAAGATAGAGAATAGATTTATTCGCTCTTTTCTTCATTATATACCTTACACGGTGCTGACCGCGATGACCTTTCCCGCAATATTTTTCTCAACCGAAAACTTCGTTTCCGCCCTCGTCGGAACGCTTGCGGCTCTCGTTTTGGCATACTTTAAACGCGGACTTCTCATCGTTGCCATCGGTGCGTCCTCGGCAGTTCTTGCGTGCGAGGCGCTCATGCTTTGGCTCGGATAACGCGCCCACGCGCGAAAAATATTTTGAGAGTTTAAAAATGCTCTTGACTTTAGATTAAAAATCTATTATAATATATATAAATTGTGCTTTTGCAACAAGTTTTGAAAAACAGAGGAGAATATAACGATGAAATTAAAACGCTTAACCGTTGCTGCGATTTCAAGTGTTTTGCTTTTTGCGCTCACGTCCTGCGGATTGACTAACACCACCGACGGACTTTCGTGCACGCTGAATAGCGACAGAAGAACGTACACGGTAAATGGCTTTGAAATTTGTGAGGAGGGCTGCTACGACGTCAATTCCGAAGACTTTAAGAAGGAAGACGTTGAAAACTGCACTCACCACGCAACCTCAATCAAGATTGCCAATTATAAGAAATGGCCCGTATCCAACGTTGGCGTAGCCGCTTTCGCAGGCTGCACTCACATTACGAGCGTTGAGTTTGGAAAGAACGTTGAATATATCGAGGCTTCAGCTTTCAATGGCTGCACGGGTCTTACCTCTCTTTCGTTGCCCAAGGGACTCAAGAGAATCAGCTCTGCCGCTTTCGCGGGCTGCACGGGTCTTACCGCAGTTTCTATTCCCGGCTCCGTAACCGAGCTCGGTAGCGAAGTATTTATTGGCTGCACGGGTATTGAAACTCTCACTATTGCAGACGGTGTAACCACCATCGGTGCATCAGCATTCAAGGGCTGTGAGAGCGTTTCCTCCGTTATCGTTCCCGATAGCGTAACCGAAATCGGAAGCGAAGCTTTCGCTTTCTGCAAGGATATGCAGTATATCGTTGTCGGTGCAAACGTAACTACCATCGGTGCTTCCGCATTTTCAAACTGCAAGTCGCTCAAGAAGGTATACTACGCAGGCAATCTTCCTACCAAGGAGCGCAACGTTCTCTTTAACCTCAAGACAGGTGAGGGAGATACCAAAAAGGTAACCACTATCCTTTACGTATATAGCGAAGAGCAGCCCACCGAATCGGGTCGCTACTGGCACTACGTAGACGGCACTCCTACAGAATGGTAAACGGGGAGGTAAATATGAATACACAAGAAATTATGGAAACAACCGTTGCGGCAGAGGCTGCTTCGGAAAACAAAAATCAGTCCGTATTTAAGGAATTCCTTTCTTCAAAGCTCTTCCTTATGTACCTTATCTCCGTTGGAGCAATGGTGTTCACCTTCTCGCTCGCAAGCATTTTGAATCTCTTTTTCTTCGGTGCAACAGGAACTATAGCAATCTCCGCAGTAAGAGTTTCCTCTGTTGTTTGGTCAAGATTTGGATATTTCCTTGTTGCTCTTGTTAAGGGCTTTAAAACCGCAACTCTTATCATTGTTTTCATTAATATTATAAAGCTCTTCAAAAACAAGAACAGCTTTACTCATGAAAACGTAAACGTAATGTCAAAGATTCCCGCAGTATTTCATCTCTATTCTCTCTTTACTCTTATAGATTGCGGATTTTTTGCAGTTGCCGCTGTGGCAAATCCTTTCTCCGAAAAGGTGTTCGCATTCCTTGATATGCTTTCACTTTACAAAATGCTCGACCTCAACGTTGAAAAGGTTAGCCTCGTTGTAAAGATTATATTCGTTATCTTGGTAGTTGGCTTCGGTCTTTTCCAGTACGTAATGTATTCCGATATGAAGCAGACCTATTCCGACCTTGTAGGTGCGGCAAGAATTGAGGGCTATCTCTCGGGTAAAAAGGTAAGCGTTATCCTTCCTTACGTATACGCAGGTATCAACTTCGTATTTGCTATCGTAATGTTCCTTAACGGAAGCTGGGTTAGCGCATTGATGAATCTTTCTCTTGCGGCATACCTTGTCGTAAACGCACTCTTTATGAAGAGCGTGCACAGCAAGATTTTCGGCAAATAATTAAAAGTTTACATAAAAAAAGCTCCTTTCAAAAAGGAGCTTTTTATTTTTGCTTTTATTTAAATTTCATTGCGTTAGGCACCTATGCACGATTGTGAGCCATTCTCTGTGAGGTGGAGTGTGAGCCTTGCGCCACCTTAAATTCTAAAGGTCATATCGCCGTAGGTCGGGAGGGGCCAATAGCTGCGTGCGGTGAGCATTTCCATCTCGTCAACAACGCGGCGAAGCGCGCTCATCTTGTTTTCAACCGTGTTTTTGTAGTAGAATGCGGCTTCCTCGTCCTTCTTTGAAACGGCAATTCTTTCAGCCTTTTCAAGTGCCGCATATGCAACGTGCGTTTTTGCAAGAAGCGCGGAAAGCTTTTCGATTATATCTCTCTCGCAAGAAACGTCGATGCCCGCAATAGCGGACTTCTTTTTAACAACGCCGTCGCAAAGCTCCGAGATATAGCGCGAAACCGCGGGGATTATATCGCGAATAGTCATCTCAAGCATTGTCTTTGCTTCTATGTTCTTAACCTTGCGGTAATTCTCAAAGAATATCTCGCGGCGGGAGCGCATTTCGGTCTCGCTCATAACTGCAAAGCGAGTAAAGAGGGAAACGTTCTTTTCGTCGGTGAAATGCTCGTATGCCTCGGGCGCGGTCTTGAAGTTTGAAAGTCCGCGTGCGGCTGCCTCCTTCTCCCATTCCGGAGAATAGGAATTGCCCGAGAAGAGTATTCTCTGATGCTTTTTGAAGGTTCTTGCAATAAGGCTGTCAAGGTCGCTCTCAAAGCTTTCGGAGTTTTCAAGCTCGTCCGCAAATTCCTTGAACGAGTTTGCAACAGCGGTGTTGAGAACGATGTTTGAAAGCGCGATATTCTGCGACGAGCCAACCATTCTGAATTCGAACTTGTTTCCCGTGAATGCAAAGGGAGAGGTTCTGTTTCTGTCGGTTGAGTCCTGTCTGAAAACGGGAACGGTGGGTGTTCCAAGTGACATATATTTCGTCTGATTCTTCGAGTAAGCTGTGCCGTCAATTATCGAATGAACGAGGTTATCAAGCTCGTCGCCAAGAAAAACGGAGATAATTGCGGGGGGCGCCTCGTCACCGCCAAGACGGTAGTCGTTTCCGGGGGTTGCGGCGGAAATGCGGAGCAAATCCTGATATTCGTCAACCGCCTTAATAACTGCGGCAAGAACGAGGAGGAACTGCTTATTTTCCGCGGGGTTCTTTCCGGGCTTCAAAAGGTTCTTGCCCGTGTCGCTTCCGAGCGACCAGTTGTTATGCTTACCCGAGCCGTTTATTCCCGCAAAGGGCTTTTCGGCAAGGAGGCAAGCCATTTTATATTTAGGCGCGATTTTGCGCATAAATTCCATTATAAGCAGATTCTGGTCAACGGCAATATTCGTCGTTGAGAAGATGGGCGCAAGCTCGTGCTGCGCGGGGGCAGCCTCGTTATGCTTGGTCTTTGAGGGGATTCCGAGCTTCCAAAGCTCGCGGTCAAGCTCTGCCATAAACGCGCTGACTCTGGGAGGAAGCGCACCGAAATAATGGTCCTCCATCTCCTGTCCCTTAACTGCGGGAGCGCCGAAAAGCGTTCTTCCGCAATAGAAAAGGTCGCGTCTTGCCTTGAAATCCTCCTCGTCAATGAGGAAGTATTCCTGCTCCGCACCAACCGTGGAGGTGATTCGCGCCGTCGCGGTGTCTCCGAAAAGGCGAACGATGCGCAGAGCCTCGCAGCTTACCGCGTCCATAGAGCGAAGAAGAGGAGTCTTGGTGTCAAGCGCCTCGCCCGTGTAGGAGCAGAATGCGGTGGGTATGTAAAGTGAGCCGTCCTTGATGAATGCGTATGAAGCGGGGTCCCAAGCGGTATATCCTCTCGCCTCAAAGGTTGCGCGCAAGCCGCCCGAGGGGAATGAGGAAGCGTCAGGCTCGCCCTTTATAAGCTCCTTGCCCGAAAATTCCATAATAGCCTTGCCCGCGCCAACGGGGGTAAGGAATGCGTCGTGCTTTTCAGCGGTAACGCCTGTCAAGGGTTGGAACCAATGCGTGAAGTGAGTTGCGCCATGCTCGATAGCCCAGTCCTTCATTGCGCCGGCAACGACGTCGGCAATTCCTGAGTCTATTTCCTTGCCGTTTGCAATAGTGTTAATGAGAGATTTGTAGACGTCCTTGGGAAGTCTTTCTCTCATAACGTCTTCATTGAAAACGCAAGACGCGAAAATTTCGGATATACGCGTGTAATTTTCCATTTGTCCACCCCTAAATAGTAAAATATAATTAATTATATACTATCAAAATAAAAAAGTCAAGAAATAAATAAAATATGCCCCCTAAACTTGACATTTGTGGGCTTGGGTGATATAATTATTCTGTTAAAAATTATTAAGTAAGGATTTAAGATGTATTACGTAACACTTGACCTTGAATGGAATCAGGCGTATGCCGAAAAGGCGCTTGCGGTTCAGCGCCGCCTTTCCTCGCGTCTTCGCGGAGAGGTTATCCAGATAGGCGCGGTTAAGCTCGATAAGTATATGAATATTTGCGGCTCGTATCAGATAATCGTAAAGCCCAAGTATTTCAAGAAGCTCCACCGTCACGTATCGGAGCTTACGGGCATATCGCAGGAGCAGATGGATATGGGAACGCCGCTTCCCGAGGCAGCCGAAAGATTTAAAAATTGGTGCGGAAAGGATTTCGTATTCTTGACGTGGGGCCCCGATGACGTGCCTATGCTCAAGGAAAACCTTAACGTTCACGGCATAAAGAGCGATTGGCTCGATTCAACCTATGACCTGCAGCTCATATTCAACAGAGCAACGGACGACGGAAAAAAGCAGCGCTCGCTTGAATATGCAATGGAATATTTCGAAATTCCGCAAAATCTCCCCGCCCACGACGCACTTAACGATGCTTATTTTACCGCCCTCGTTGCGCAAAAGCTAAACCTAGATGAGGGAATCAAGAATTATTCCCGCCCGATAGGCGATACCCTTGAAAGCTCGGTTATCGGTGACGCGGACGCAGGCGACGACGGATACGTCACAATCGGCGAGCTTCTCGACGACGATATAGTAAAGGCACCCGCGTGCCCGATATGCGCGCAGAAGCTCAAGCTTATCTCAAAGCCGCTTCATTCAAAGGGGCAGAGATATACATTCCATTACCGCTGCGAAGCAGACGGAGATATGTTCCTCTCCTTGAAGCTATACCGCAATTTCAATGAAACCTGGCGCGCAAAGCGAACTGTTGATAAGGCGAGCCGCGAGCGCATAGCGGAGTTTGAGGAGGCGCTTCAGAAAACGGTTATCAGAAAAAAATCAAAGAGAAAATCCCCCCGCCCCAAGCGCAAAATTCCCGCCTCAAATCAGGAATAAGCGTAAAAAATGCAGACAAAAGCAAAAAAATCAAAAAAATTTAAAAAAGTTATTGACAAAATATAAAAAATCGTTTATAATGATAATGCAATCGGTTATGCTTTTGTTTGTGTATGGAGAGTAATATGAAATATGAAATTCCTACATGCGAAATATTTATGCTGAACAGTGTTGATATAATTACTGCGAGTGGAGTACAGAATACGTACAACAAAGACTCCAGACCTGTTCAATTGCCCAGCTATTAATAGGCATGACAAGAAGACCCGTTTTTCAATCGGCGGGTCTTCTTTTTTTTATTTTTTTAGCCTCCCGCCCAAAGAGCGCAGTGCGCTTTCGTGCGGTTTCAAACGGATAAAATCCCTGAACTAATCTATGGATTGACTCAATCCTTTTCTTGCCGCAATTTTGGGTTTGACGAAAGGCTTGGCTTCCCTAAAGCAAGAGCCTCTGGAAATTTACGGTGTGTTAAAAATATAAAATTGATTTTTTGTGTCCGATGTGATACTATATAGTATAATGATAGGGAAAGATAAAGAAAGGGTATAGCTATGGCAGAAATAGATATTAAGCAAATAAACGACCTTGCCCGCACGTCAAAGGGTGAGCTTGTGCGGCTCGGTGAGGAAAAATATCTCGATTTTATAAACTCGACGTCCGAGCGCATTTTGGGTGATAAAAACATCAAAATACTTCTTCTTGCGGGTCCGTCCGGCTCCGGCAAAACAACGACCGCAAATCTCATTTCGGATAGAATAAAGTCACACGGGGAGGAGTCTATCGTCGTTTCGCTTGACGATTTTTACCTTGATTTCGATTCTCCCGCCTATCCGCTGTGCCCCGATGGCACGCGCGACCTTGAGAGCGTCTCTGCCCTCGATATTCCGCTTCTTCGTGAAACGATGCTCTCTATTGCAGGCTCGCGCGAGTTCAGTCTCCCGAGATACGATTTCAAGGTTGCGCGCAGAGTTGAGATGCGAAAGCATGCACCAATGCCGCACGGCTGCGTTATCATTGAGGGATTGCACGCCCTAAACCCCTTGATATTCTCGCCGCTTCCAAGCGAGAGATGCCTAAAGCTCTTTATCAGCGTTTCAACCAACGTTTGCCGCGACGGTGAGCGCATTATTTCGGGCAGAAAAATCAGATTCTTGCGCAGAATGATAAGGGATAGCATATATCGCGGTGCAGACGCAGAAAGAACGCTCGAGCTTTGGCGCTCGGTGCTTGTCGGTGAGGATAAATACCTCTATCCAAACCGTGTTTATGCCGATATCAGCGCAGACACGTTTCATATATTCGAGCTTTCGGTTATGCGCCCCTTTGCCGAGGCGCGAATTTCCGACCGTCTTGCCGCAAGTGACGCTTATGCCGCAGCGGTGCTTTCTGCGGTAAGGGAGGTCGAGCCGCTCGATAATTCTCTGGTTCCCGACACCTCGCTTATCCGCGAGTTTATTCCCGGCGGAAAATACGAATCACTGTATTGACAAAATATATTAAATATGCTAAAATATTAAACGTTTTCGGGCTTGAGTCTATCTCGGCTCGAGGACGTTTTAAAATTTTAAGGAGAATTTCCAAATGGCAGAATTATCTCGTGAGATAAACAGAAGACGCACGTTCGCTATAATTTCACACCCCGACGCAGGTAAAACCACCTTGACGGAGAAGTTTCTTCTCTACGGCGGCGCAATTCAGTCCGCAGGCTCGGTAAAGGGAAAGCAGAACGATAAGCACGCAACGTCAGACTGGATGGACCTCGAAAAGCAGAGAGGTATATCCATAACCTCGTCGGTTTTGCAGTTTGAATACGACGGCTATTGCGTTAATATTCTTGACACGCCCGGTCACCAAGACTTCTCCGAGGACACGTACAGAACGCTTATGGCAGCGGATAGCGCGGTTATGGTTATCGACGCGGCAAAGGGTATCGAGCCTCAAACCAGAAAGCTCTTCAAGGTCTGCGCAATGCGAGATATTCCCATTTTCACCTTTATAAATAAAATGGACAGAGAAGCGAGAGATCCCTTCGACCTTCTCGACGAGCTTGAGCGCGAGTTCGGAATAGGCACCTATCCTATGAACTGGCCCATCGGCTGCGGACAGAGATTTAAGGGCGTTTACGACAGAGAAGCGCGCTCGATTCTCTCGTTTGGAGATTCGCACAGAGGACGCGACAGAATTAAGGGTATCGACTGCGATATAAGCGACACGGAAAAGCTCGATTCGCTCATCGGTGAGAATCTGCGCGAGGAGCTCTGCGAGCAGATTGAGCTTCTTGACGGCGCGTCATACGACTTCGACCTTGAAGCTGTGCGCCACGGTAAGCTTTCTCCCGTCTTCTTCGGCTCGGCTCTCAATAACTTCGGTATCGAGCCGTTTCTCGTTCATTTCCTTAAAATGACCACCCCGCCGCTTCCGAGAATTGCGGAGGGCGAAACCATAGACCCGTTTGACGAGGGCTTTTCGGCATTCGTCTTTAAAATTCAGGCTAATATGAACAAGGCGCACCGCGATAGAATTGCGTTTATGCGTATATGCTCGGGAAAATTCGAGCGCGGAAAGGAATATTTCCACGTTCAAGGCGCAAAGGCGTTTCGCCTTTCCCAGCCTCAACAGATGATGGCGGCGGAGCGCGAGGTTATAGATGAGGCGTATGCGGGCGATATAATCGGTGTCTTTGACCCCGGTATCTTCTCGATAGGTGACACCGTTTGCGAAAAGGGAAAGAAGATTAAATTCGAGGGAATCCCCACCTTTGCGCCCGAGCATTTTGCGGTTGTTGAGCAGATAGACTCAATGAAGCGCAAGCAGTTTGCCAAGGGTATGAATCAGATTGCCCAAGAGGGTGCAATTCAGATATTCTTCGAGCCAAATTCGGGACTTGAGCGCGTTATCGTCGGCGTTGTCGGCGTTCTTCAGTTCGAGGTTCTCGAATACAGACTCAAAAACGAATACGGCTGTGACCTGCGCAGAACTAATCTTGCATATCAGCAAATTCGTTGGATAAGAGACCCGGACCTCGACCCCAAGACCTTGAAGCTCTCGCACGACACGAAATGGGTGCAGGACTTCCGCGGAAATAACCTGCTCATATTCACGAGCGAATGGGCAATCCGCTGGGTGCTTGAGGACAACCCCGGCCTTGAATTGATGGAATTTTCAAAGGGCGACGGAGAAATCCGTGAGATATAACCGAAATAACGGAGTGTTAAGCTTATGAGAATGAGGAAAAAGAAAAACGGCGAGGCAAGGCTAAACGCTTGCCGCGAGCTTATATTTGAAATGCCCGAGTCCCCTACTTGCGACCCAGCGGCAGTAATGAATATGTCGGGCGCGCCCGTCTACCTCGAAATAGGCGCGGGCAAGGGCGGATTTGCCGCCGAAATGACCAAAAGAAATCCGAATGCCGCATATTTTGCTATGGAGCGCGTGTCGGATTGCGTCGTTCTTGCTGCGGAAAAGGCAAAAAGCACCGCTGCGGAGCGCCCCGATAATCTTCGCTTCATCGTCGATACGGCGGATAACCTTTCCCGTATATTCAAAATGGGAACGGTGGATAAAATCTTCCTCAATTTTTCTGACCCGTGGACAAAAAAGGGATACGCAAAGCGCCGCTTGACTCACAGAAGATATCTTTCGCTCTATTTTAATCTTTTAAAGGAGGGCGGAAGCCTTACGTTTAAAACCGATAACGTCGCGCTCTTCGATTTCTCTCTTGAAGAAGTCGAGGCTATAGGACTCGTCCCCGATGCAGTTACGCGTGATTTGCACGCGTCGGAATGGAACGAGGGCAACGTTATGACTGAATACGAAACCGCATTCTCCGCCGAGGGAATGAAGATAAATATGCTTTCGGTAAGAAAGCCCCGTGGCTTTGATATTGAAATATCGCCCGAGCTTTTGCCCGATAGAAAAACCTATGGAAAAGACGGAAAATAAAATGTCCGAGCAAATACATAAGGGTCACAGAGAAAGAATGCGACAAAAGCTCATCGCACACGGCAGCGAGGTTTTTGAAACCCACGAGCTTGTCGAAATACTGCTCTATTACGCACTTCCGTTTAAGGATACGGGAGATATTGCAAGGCGCCTTGTGCAAAAATTCGGTAATATCGAGGCTCTCTTTTCGGCGAGCCGCGAGGAGCTTCTAGAGGTGCCGGGCGTCGGTGAGCAAATCTGCGAGCTTATACACACGGCGGCAAAGATAGTCCTTATGCCCGTTTTAAGCTCGGATAAGCCCGTGTACGATAATTTCGAGCGCCTTGGCGCATTCTTCGTCAAAAAGCTTTCCCATTACAAAACCTATAAAACCGCTGCCGCGTTCTTTGACGCAAATATGAGAATGCTGGCATACGAGGAGCTTTACGACCTCGATTACCATTCGGGCGCAGTCAATGCCGCACCCTTTGTCGATAAGGCTCTCGATTATAAAGCCTCGGTTGTCGTCAGCGTTCATAACCACCCGCACGGTCCGCTGTTTCCGACGGTTGGAGATATGGCAACCAATAAGCTTATCCGCGATTCGCTTGCAAGCGTTTCGATTGAGCTTGCCGAGCATTACATCGTGTGCGGTGATAAATTCGTCGGCGCGATGAATCACCTCGATATGTTTGTAAAGCAGAATCCCGCGCTTAAAAAATTCCATGAAAGCAGGGAGGCGTGTCAAAAATATGAATGATATAAAGAACGCGCTCACAGACCTGCTTGCCTATTCCGACAAAGATCCCCAAAAGGCGTGCGAGCTTATGCACGAAAGGTTTTCGGGATTTCTGCGTATGGCGCAAATACCGAACGTGGACGTTTGCAGCTCCCTCGGAGAAATGAACACCGTTTTGCTAAAGGTGGTTGCAGCCCTCGCTTCAAGACGGGTGACTGAAAGCTTTAAATTCGGCAGGGAATACGACGAAAACGAATTTTGCAAATACGTCGTTTCCCTCTATCTCGGAACGACTGACGAGGCAGTGTATTTCTTCCCGATAGACGAAAAGGGAAGACTTAATAAACCCGTAAATATCGGCGGAGGAAGCCTCTCATCATCGGTCTTTTTGCCCCGCAAAATCCTCGAAGCAATGGTTAGGTGCGGAGTCGTGCGCGGAGTTGTTGCCCATAACCACCCGTACGGAAATCCCAACCCCTCCTCGCAGGATTTGGAGGTAACTAAGCAGATGACCGACCTTATGCTCCCAATGGGCAAGGAGATTATCGCGCATTACGTGGTTGCAGACGACCAGGTGTTTAAAATCGACCCGAAAATGCTTTGATTTTTCGCAAAGGAAGCTTTCAAAATCTACATTATAATTATATATAGCAGTGTGCCCCCCGCGGCATAAAGCGAGCCTTGAGAGCCGTTATCGGTAATCAAAAGGCTCGCTTTTTTCGCTTTTTCAGGGCGTTTTTAAGACTCGAAAGAACTTTTTTGAGCAAAAAAATTGTCGCAAGTTGACAATATAAAATTTAAAAATTGTGAAATATCACCTAATAAAATTTCAAAATAAGACGCAAAAAATTTAAAAATAGGGAAAATTCCTAGAAAATTTTTCTAAAAAACTATTGACAAACACGAAAATTGTGTTATAATATTATACTGCATTATAATCGCTTTTACTATGGGGGTTTTTTGCCCTTTTTTAAGGAAGAGGAAGAAAAAACGTACAAATTTTCCATATTTAAAGGCTGTTTTTTGTTCACTTTGACGGTGCCGCCGTCAGAGGAAGATAGTATTTGTAAAATTTCAGGAATGGAGTGATTCTATTTATGATGCTTAAACCCCAGAAGCTTGGCACAAACGTAAGACAGAGCTTTGCAAAGATTGAAGCAGCAACCGAAATGCCCAATCTTATCGAGGTTCAAAAGGATTCTTACGAGTGGTTCCTCAAAGAGGGTCTTAACGAGGTACTGCGCGACGTGTCACCGATTGTGGATTACACGGGCAATCTTTCCATCGAGTTCACCGATTACACGCTCGACCCCACGCCCAGATATTCGGTTGAGGAGTGTAAGGACAGAACCGTAACCTACGATGCTCATATGAAGGTGGGTGTTCGCCTTGTCAATAAAGCAACGGGCGAGCTTAAAACCGCGCAGGTCTATATGTGCGATTTCCCGCTTATGACGGACAACGGAACGTTTGTTATTAACGGTGCCGAGAGAGTTATCGTATCTCAGCTCGTCCGTTCACCCGGTATATACTATTCGGACGAGGTTGATAAGCAGGGTAAGCACAACTATGCGGCAACCGTGATTCCTTATCGCGGAGCTTGGCTCGAGTATGAAACCGACGCCGCAGGTCTGTTCTACGTCAAAATAGATAAAACCAGAAAAATTCCGATTAGCACGCTTATCCGCGCTCTTTGTGCGGAGGGTCAGGATTCCGATGAGGCGCTCATCTCCATCTTCGGTGAGGAGGACGTTCTTATCGCAACTATGGCAAAGGACGAGTGCAACACCCTTGCTGCAGAGAATCAGACCACTTACCGCGAGGAAGCGCTTAAAGAAGTATATAAGAAGCTCCGTCCGGGCGAGCCTCCGCTTGTTGAAAGTGCAGAGCAGCTTGTCAATAATCTCTTCTTTGACCCCAAGAGATATGACCTTGCGCCCGTTGGTAGATATAAGTACAATAAGAAGCTTGCTCTTGCCGCAAGAATCGAGGGAACAACCCTTGCCGCACCCGTTATCAACCCCATGACAGGTGAAATGGTTGCAGAGGAGGGCACGTTCATCAATCACGAGATCGCCGTGGCAATTGAGGATAGCCTTGTAAACGAGGTAACCGTTATCGGTGCCGACGAAAAGACCGTTAAGGTATTCTCAAACGGAACCGCTCGTCCTGAGCTTGTTCTCGGCTACGACCTTTCCGATTGCGGAATCAAGGCAGGCGAAAAGGTAAGACTTTCCGTTCTTTTTGAAATCATCGCAGAGGCAGATGCCGAGGGTGTTTCGGGCGAGGAAAGAGAAGCTCTTATCAAGAAGCTTTGCGCCGAGAGAGTTATGCTCCTTGCACCCAAGCACGTAACCAAGGAAGATATCTTCGCTTCCATAAACTACCTCTTCAACATCTCTCACGGTGTAGGAACCACCGACGATATCGACCACCTTGGAAACCGTCGTCTTCGTTGCGTAGGTGAGCTTCTTCAGAACCAGATGAGAATAGGTATGACGAAGATGGACAAGATCATCAAGGAGAGAATGTCTGTTCACGACGTTGACGATCTTCGTCCCGAAGCAATAATCAACACGCGTCCCGTTGCAACCGCGATTCGCGAATTTTTCGGTTCTTCGCCCCTTTCGCAGTTCATGGACCAGAATAACCCCCTTGCAGAATTGACTCACAAGCGTCGTCTTTCGGCTCTCGGTCCCGGCGGTCTCTCGCGTGACAGAGCATCGTTTGACGTTCGTGACGTTCACTATACACACTACGGAAGAATCTGTCCCGTCGAAACTCCCGAAGGTCCCAACATCGGTCTTATCTCCTATCTTGCCTCCTATGCAAGAATCAGCGAGTACGGCTTCCTCAAGGCTCCCTTCAGAGTTGTTGACAAAACGACGGGTAGAGTTACCGACGAGGTTGTTTACTTGACTGCGGACGAAGAGGATAACCACATAGTTGCGCAGGCAAACGAGCATCTTGACGAGAACGGTTTCTTCAAGAACAAGAAGGTTATAGCAAGACTTAATACCGAGTTCATCGAGGTTGAGCCCACGCAGGTTGACCTTATGGACGCATGTCCCCAGATGGCAGTTTCGGTTGCGGCAGGCTGTATCCCGTTCCTTGAAAATGATGACAACACCCGTGCGCTCATGGGATCGAACATGCAGAAGCAGGCAGTTCCGCTTATGATAACCGATTCTCCCATCGTTGCAACGGGTATGGAATATAAGGCAGCAGTTGACTCGGGTATCGTTGTTCTCGCAAGAGAGGGCGGTATCGTTGAGCGCACTGCAGGCTCCGAAATCGTTATCGTAAACGATTCGGGCAAAAAGGATACTTACTACCTCACCAAGTTTAAGAGATCTAACCAGGGCACCTGCGTTAACCAGCGCCCCATCGTTTCTGTCGGTGACAGAGTCGAGGCAGGTCAGGTTATAGCAGACGGTCCCGCAACCTCAAACGGTGAGATATCTCTCGGTAAGAACGCACTTATCGGATTTATGACCTGGGAGGGTTATAACTACGAGGACGCGGTTCTTCTTAACGAGAAGCTTGTAAGAGAGGATATGTATACCTCTATCCATATCGAAAACTACACCATCGAAGCACGTGACACCAAGCTCGGAACACAGGAGATAACAAGAGAAATCCCCAACGTTTCCGAGGACGCACTTAAAGACCTCGACCAAGACGGTATCATCAGAATCGGTACCGAGGTAAGAGCGGGCGATATCCTTGTAGGTAAGGTAACTCCCAAGGGAGAAACCGAGCTTACTCCCGAGGAAAGACTCCTCCGTGCAATATTCGGCGAAAAGGCAAGAGAGGTAAAGGATTCCTCACTCCGTATGCGCCACGGTGAGTACGGCGTTGTAGTTGACGTAAAGATTTATGACAGAAATAATTCCGACGACCTTGCTCCCGGTGTAAACAAGGTAGTTCACGTTTACATCGCGCAGAAGCGTAAGATTTCCGTCGGAGATAAGATGGCGGGCCGCCACGGTAATAAGGGTGTCGTTTCGAGAATTCTTCCTCCCGAGGATATGCCCTTCCTTGCAGACGGAACACCGCTTGATATCGTTCTTAACCCCCTCGGCGTTCCTTCACGTATGAACATCGGTCAGGTTCTTGAGGTTCACCTCGGTATCGCTTGCCGCAAGCTCGGCATAAAGATAATGACCCCCGTTTTCGACGGTGCAAAGGAAACCGATATTCTTGAGCTTCTCCGTCAGGCGAGATATACAAGAGATATCCGTCCCAACGAGAGCGTCAGAGGAAAGGCAGTCTTTATGGAGGTTATCCGTGAGGACGGAAAGCCCGACCTTCAGCGCGTTGATCAAGAAATCGTAGATAACGATGAAAAGCTCCGCGAGCTTATGACCCAGCATACCCTCAAGGTAATTGACGGTAAGGTAACGCTTTACGACGGACGCACGGGCGACGCATTCGATAACCCCGTAACCGTTGGTATAATGTACTACCTCAAGCTCCACCACCTTGTTGACGATAAGATTCACGCCCGTTCAATCGGTCCGTACTCTCTCGTAACGCAGCAGCCCCTCGGCGGTAAGGCGCAGTTCGGCGGTCAGCGTTTCGGAGAGATGGAGGTTTGGGCACTTGAGGCATACGGCGCAGCTTACACGCTTCAGGAAATTCTTACCGTTAAGTCGGACGATATAACAGGTAGAACCAAAACCTACGAGGCAATAATCAAGGGTCAGAACATTCCCACGCCCGGTATTCCCGAATCCTTCAAGGTTCTTGTAAAAGAGCTTCAGGCACTCTGCCTTGATATAAAGGTTCTTGATGAGAACGGCAAGGAAATCGAGCTTTCCGAGGTTTACGACGAGGATACCCCCGTTTACGCAAACCTTGAAGAAGTAAACCGCTCTGCCGATGAGGAAGATGCGGAAGCAAGCGAAGAGTTTGACGAAGAGTTTGACGAAGAGCTTGAAGAAGGCGAAGACGATTTTGCCGAAGATTTCGGTTTTGATGAAACCGAAGAATCGGATTACGATACTGACGAGGAATAATTTTTACGGAAGGAAAAGCCTCCCTCAAAAATGCGGGAGGCGAGCATATAAAATTTATGGAAAGAAATGCGTTTGAATCCATCAAGATAGGACTTGCGTCCTCGGAGATGATACGCTCTTGGTCACACGGTGAGGTAACCAAGGCTGAAACCATTAACTACCGTACCCTCAAAGCAGAACGCGACGGTCTTTTCTGCGAGCGTATCTTTGGTCCATCAAAGGACTGGGAATGCCTTTGCGGAAAGTATAAGCGCGTAAGATTTAAGGGCAAGGTTTGTGAGAAGTGCGGAGTTGAGGTAACAACCAAAAAGGTAAGACGCGAGCGTATGGGTAACATTGAGCTTGCCGCACCCGTGTCGCATATTTGGTATTTCAGAGCTATCCCCTCAAGAATGGGTCTTATCCTCGATATGTCCCCCAGACTCCTTGAGAGAGTTCTCTACTTTGCAAGATACATCGTTATCGATCCCGGAAACACGCCTCTTGAAAAGAAGCAGCTCCTTAACGACAACGAATACAGAAGCGCAAGAGAAAAATACGAGGACGACTTTAAGGCAGGAATGGGAGCAGAGGCTGTTCGTGAGCTTCTTGCCGAAATCGACCTCGAAGCGCTCTCCGCAGAGCTTAAAGAAAAGCTCGTAGACGCGCAGGGACAGAAGAAAATCAAGATCATTAAGAGACTTGAGGTTGTTGAAGCATTCAGAAAGTCGGGCAACCGCCCCGAATGGATGATTCTTGACACCATTCCCGTTCTTCCCCCCGAAATCAGACCTATGGTACAGCTTGACGGCGGTAGATTTGCTACCTCCGACCTTAACGAGCTTTACAGAAGAGTTATAAACACAAACGACCGCTTGAAGCGCTTCCTTCAGATGAACGCTCCTGATATTATTATCAGAAACGAGAAGAGAATGCTTCAGGAGTTCGTTGACGCTCTTATCGATAACGGTCGCCGCGGCAAGGCGGTAACCGGTGCGTCCAACCGTCCCCTTAAGTCTCTCTCCGAAATGCTCCGTGGTAAGCAGGGACGCTTCCGTCAGAAC